>CALGPD010000228.1 GCA_937960625.1 uncultured Spirochaetia bacterium
GCATTATTAATACCTGCCGCAGGTTTTATAACAGGGTGTATGTTCGGTGCAATATCACTGGTGGTTACTTCATTTGTAAAAACTATTAATCATTTTAACTTTTATTTCACGGGCTTTATTTCACTTATGTTCGTTTTTTCCGGTATAATGTTTCCTTTAAGCAATCTGTCAGTTAAAATCCGCTTTTTTGCAGACTTATTGCCATTAACTCACAGTGTAAGGCTGATACGGGGTTTATGTATGGGAGTTTTCACTAACGAAATACTGATTAGTATTGCATACACAGTGGTATTAAGTATAATTATGACAACATTTGCCGTATATTTATTAAAAAAACGTTTAATTGATTAAACTTTGATAAAAAATATTTACAAAATACAAAAATATTATATAATAAATATATCTCGTTTATCCGGGAGATATTATGGAATTCTCACATAGAATAGTTGACGGATGGAATATATTCACTGCAAAAGGCCAACTTAGTTTTTCAAATATTGAAAGCGTTGATATATTTTCCGAACAAGTTAAAGAGAAAGTAAAAAGCGGAGAATATCAATATATTTTTGATTTTACAGATGTAGATTTTATTGATTCTTCAGGAATAGCAATAGTTGTATTGGCTCTTTCAACAGCAATGAAACACGGAAAACCAATTAAAATTTGCGGTTTAAAGGGAGAGCCTAGAAAAAGTTTTGAGATAATCCGTGTAGATTTTGGTATAGAATATCATGATAGTTTATATAGTGCATTAAAAACATTGAATTAATATCATTTATTATTATTTAAATAAAGTTATATTAATTTTTTATCGAATACTTTAATTATAAGGATATTTTTATGATATATGAAAAAGCTAATAAAAAAGGTTGGAACATATATACATTGCATGGTGAAGTTTCATTTGCGAAAATTGATGCACTTGATGAACTGAGCAATGAAGTAAAATCCGCATTAAAAAAAGATGAATATAAATTCATTTTCAATTTTGAGGACGTTCCTTTTATTGACTCTTCAGGAATAGCCGTTGTAATACTTGCAATGTCGAGTGCAATGAAAAATAAAACTCCAATTAAAGTTTGCGGATTAAACCAAGAAACGAGAAAAAGTTTTGAAATGATACGAATGAATTTCGGATTACGGTATTATGAAAATATTGAAGAAGCGCTGGAATCAATCGAATAGTGAATAAATAATTTCAAATAATAAACCGTATTGATATTCACGTTAATATATAATTGTTATATTAGTTTAAATTACAAATACGCTTTATAAGGTAAGAAAATGAATTACGACAAGAAAGTTATTAATAGTTGGAATGTGGTCACCGTTCAGGGAGATATGGCATTCCCGCAAATTGAGACAGTTGATAAATTAAGTGATGAAATAAAACAATTAGTTAAACAGGGCGAATATAAATTTATTTTTGATTTCAAGGATGTTCCTTACATAGATTCAACTGGATTATCAATAGTTATATTAACACTTTCAAATGCAATGAGACATGATGAACCGGTTAAAGTTTGCGGTTTAAATCAAATGACTAAAAATACTTTTGAAGTAATGGTTGATTTCGGTGTAAAATATTATAATAATATAAGTATTGCGTTAGATGAAATAAACAAATAAAATTACAATTCTTTTTTTATCCCATTTATTACAGTTTCCAATACTTTAATTCTTGCATAATATTTTGAATTACCCGGAATAACAGTCCATGGCGCAAATCCGGTTGAGGTTTTAAAAAGCATGTCTTCTACAGCAATTTCATAATCATTCCATTTTTCACGGTTTCTATAATCCTCGTCTGTTATCTTCCAATTTTTATATGGGATTTTCTCTCTCGATTTGAACCTTTCAAGCTGTGTTTCCTTATCAATGTGAATCCAAAATTTAAATATCAACATACCGGAATCAGAAAGAATTTTTTCAGTCTGATTAATTTCATCATAAGCTCTTTGCCATTCCTCATCGCTGCAAAATCCCTCTACGCGTTCAACTAAAACTCTGCCGTACCATGAACGGTCAAAAAGCGCAATATGTCCGGCTTTTGGTATATTTATCCAGAAACGCCATAAATAATGATGGCTTGCTTCTACATCATTCGGAGCGGCAAAAGGAATCACAGTATAACCGCGCGGGTCAAGCCCTGAAACAAGACGTTTAATATTACCGCCCTTTCCTGCCGCATCCCATCCTTCGTACATAATTAGGACAGGAATTCTCTTTGTATAGATTAAGTGTTCAAGTTCATATATTTTATTTTGATATTTATCTAATAAATCCTTATATTCATCTTTTTCAAGGCTTAAACTCAAATCTGTTTTTGCAAGAAAAGATTCTTCGGGATTTACAAATCTTTCAATCGGCTGATTTTTAACTTTTTCAACGAACTTTTCTTTTTCTTCAATGGCCGCATTTAACCTTTGAATAAAAATTTCAAAAATTTTATGCGTTGCATACCTTTCATCAAAAGACTCAACAATTGTCCATGGCGCATAATCCATATGAGTTTTTTCAAGCATATCATTTGTTGCCTTAAAATACTCGTTGTATTGCTGATGATGTTTTAAATCCTGTTTAGTTACCTTCCATTTTGTTGAAGGATTATTTTTCAGCTTTTTAAAGCGTTTCTTTTGCTCTTTTTGTGATATATGAAGAAAAAATTTAATAATAATGCAACCATCATCAACGAGCTGCTTCTCAAATGTATTAATCTCATCAAAAGCCCGTTTCCAATCTTTTTTCTTTGCTATATTGTCAACGCGTTCAACAAGAACTTTTCCATACCATGAACGGTCAAAAATAACTATCTGCCCTTTTTTCGGTGTATTTACCCAAAATCTCCACAAAAACGGTTTAAGTAATTCTTCCTTATCAGGGGCATTGGTAGGATAGACCTTACAACCTCTTGGATCTAAATTAAGGATAAGATTATTAATTAATGTTCCCTTTCCTGCCGCATCCCATCCTTCAAAAACAATAATAACCGGAACGCCAAGTTCTCTTGCTTTTCGCTGCAATTGCCCCAGTCTTATTTCAAGGCCTCCGATAACGTTTTTAAATTCCTGCTTTTCCATAATACGATGGAAATCAATCTCATTAAGCATTATAAACCCCAATTAATTATATGGCATCAAATAATATGTTTAAACACAATATTACGATTTTATTACAATTTTATTAAGTTTTTAAGAATAGATATTTACTATAAAAATAAACTAATAGAAAAGTAGTAGTATTTCAATATTTTTTTAATTTTTATTGTTAAAATTATTAATTTAAAATTAATATGCCTCTTTATCTTCCATTTTTATCCATTTATTAAACGGTTCAAAATGCTCAGGGTGTACAATTCTATTAAGCGGTATTTTTCTTGTTTCAACGGAACGGGAGAATTCATCGTAGATAAACTGGTCATCAAACCCTGCGTGTTTAGCGTCTTCTCTTGAACTTGCATAAAATACCTCTTTTATACGTGCCCAATATATTGCGCCTAAGCACATAGGGCATGGTTCACAGCTAGTATATAAAATACAATTCTCCAGATTAAAAGTACCGAGATTATTACAAGCATCTCTAATAGCAACAATTTCAGCATGAGCAGTAGGATCATTTGTGGAAGTAACTTTATTATATCCATACCCCACAATAGCATCATCTTTAATAATTATGGCAGCAAAAGGGCCGCCATGTTTATCAAGCATTTTTTCTTCAGCTAGTTTAATAACGTATTCAATATAATTATAATGTGTTTTCAATTTAATCATTCCATTCATTAATAATGATATTATATTATATAGACATGTTTGTGAGTTTTCAACAGTTAAATGAATATTTTTTAATATTTACATTACTTAAATTACAAAGAGATTAAATGGCATATAATGAAAACAAGTTTGAAAAATTATCCAGAAATAATAAAATAAAAAAAACCTTATTTGCAATTCAAGAATATCTGCAAAGTGAATGCAATACACGCTATGTTATTTGTTTGTTAAAATGGCTGAACCGTTTTGAAAACTTTAATTTCTCTATTCCTGAAACAGGATATGATTGGGGAATACTTTCACACAAATTAATGCAAATTCTTAAAATTGAAAATAATTATATTGAAGATAAACCTTTTGACAAGATTGAAAATAAATGCAACGAAAAAAACATCGAAGTAATACTTGAAAATATCCGTTCACCTTTTAATACCGGCTCTATAATGCGTACCTGTGAAGCATTTAATATAAAACAAATACATTTATGTGGAATTACTCCAACGCCGGATAATAATACAAAAATAGCTAAAACTTTAAAAAATTCAAAAATAAAGTATTTAACTTATGCAGACATTTCAGTATGTATTAAAGAATTGGTTGAAAAAAATTACAAAATTTATGCAATAGAAAAAACAAAAAATTCAACTCCTCTTGAAAAAGGAAAAATAATATTTCCATGTGCGTTAATATTTGGAAATGAAGAGTTCGGTGTTAGCAAGGATACACTTGATAGTTCAAATGATATTCTACATATCAATCTATTTGGCAATAAGAATTCTATTAATGTATCCGTTGCAGCAGGCATTACTATATATCATTTTATAAAAATCTATGATAACGTGTTTCCAAAATAAAATAACTATTTTTAATTATTTAATAATCCATATCCAAAACCGGAATACGTCTGTATTAAATCGCTTGCAATACCCATTTTTTTTCTTAATCTCCTGATGTGAACATCAACAGTACGATCACTTACATAAGCATCTTCCCAAATTCTATTTATTATCTCATCCCTTGAAAATATTTTTCCAACATTTTCTAAAAATAATTTAATAATAAGAAATTCAGTTTTAGTAAGTTTTTGCATTGCATCATCGACAAAAAACATAATTCTCTCAGTATCCAATTTTAAGTTTTTAAACTCAAGAAATGTTTTTTTCTTCTCAACAACTTCTTCATCGGATTTACCCGTTCTACGTAAAATAGCTTTGACCCTGCTGATTAGCTCTTTAACACTAAAAGGTTTAGTAATATAATCATCTCCCCCCATTTCAAGGCCGATAATTTTATCAATTTCATCACTTTTAGCAGTTAAAAAAACAACGGGAATAGTCTTGAGCTGCTTATTATCTCGTATCTTTTTACAAGTCTCGATTCCATCCATTTTATCCATCATTACATCGAGAATAATTAAATCAGGTAATGAATTCTTAGGGTCAATTAAATAGTTTAGTAATTCCAAACCGTTTTTAAATTCCTGCACTTCATACCCTTCTTTAGAAAGGTTGTAGTTTAGAATTTCCAAGATATGTTCTTCATCATCAATAACGAATATTTTTTTCATATTATTCCACATTCACCGGTAAATTTAGTTCAAACACGCTCCCTTTTCCCTCAGGATTATTACTAACAGTAATTTGACCTTTTAAAATTAAGGCCGCATGCTTTACAATCGATAATCCTAAACCTGTTCCTGCTATTTCCCTGCTCCGGCTTTTATTTACGGTAAAAAATCTCTCAAAAACCTTTTCTCTCTGCAATTCCGGAATTCCTACTCCGCTGTCAGCAATGATAATATTCACATAATCGTTTTTTTGAGAAATGTGTATTTTAACATAACCATTAGGATTATTATATTTTATGGCATTATCAATTAAATTATATAATACGATTTCAAGTAATTCGGGTGAAGTTTTTAAACTTATCTTTTCCTTAAAGTCTTTCTTAAGTTCAATCCCCATTTTTAAAGCTGCAGGATTTAATATATGAAGACAATTATCAACAAGTTCATTCAGATTAGTTCTAGTAAAAAGAAATAGTTTCTTGTAATCTTCAATTTTATTCAAAGTTATTACATCATTAATTATATTATCAAGACGGATTATGTTATGATTTATCTTTTCCAAAAAATCTGTAATCTTATTTTTATCTTCTACACCGTTTAGTAAAGTTTCAATATAACCTTTCATTATGGCAAGAGGGGTTTTAAACTCATGAGAGGCATTAGATACGAATTCCCGTTTTAAAAGTTGAAGATTAAATTCTTCTGTAACGTCTTCAAGGAGTAAAATACACCCTTTTTGGTCTTCAATAGGAATACTAGTCACTATAATGGTTTTAACCGAAAAAGTGCCTTTAAGCGTTATGTTAAAATGTGCCTTTTGCTTAAGCCCGGTATTCATAGAATCATCAACAAAATCGATTATGTCCGAATTTTTAATAGCTTCATAAAAATATTTCCCTTTAAGGTTAGTTTCTTCAATTTCCAATACATCGAAAAAACCTTTATTATTTAGGAATATTTTTTGGTCTTCATCTAATAGTAAAATACCCTCAGATACACTTTTAACTATTGCTTCCAACCTCATCTTTTGCATGGAAATGCTTTCAATATTATTGGAAACACTTTTAGCTAAATAATTTAAAGATAATTTTACAAGTCCAAGTTCATCGAGTTTATAAACAGGCAATCTAACATTATAATCACCCTGCTTAAACCTTTTTGTAAAATTAACAATATCTCTTACAGGAAAAGAAAGAAAATTGGCAAGGATATAATTGATGATTAAAAATACTGCTAAAAAAATTCCAGAAACAATATATACAAATTGAACTGCATCAGAGGTAACACCAATAACAGTGTTAAAACCTTTGGTTATCCTGATATACACCTTTTTGTCTTTTAAAGCTATATAATACTCTTTGCTCGTATTACCGTTTTTCCTTATACATATCCCATATGCTTTTTTTTCAGACTGAACAATTTCAGATTGATTTAAGAAATCCACAGGAGATATTTTTTTCTTGTAACTTTGAAAGATTATTTCCCCTTTAAAATTGGCTAATACAATTTTAATATTCAATATTTTAGAAAGTCTACTTAATCTTTTTTGTAAAACTTTGCTATTATTTACGTTATCTTTTATTTCTTTAACAACCATAATATTATCAACCATTTTAGCTTTTAAATCACGCATTAAGGCATTCTTTAAAAAAATCTGTATTGAAATAATCATTGAAATAAATACAAGAAAAAAAAGCATAAAATAGGAAAAATTAACCTTACTTCTAAATGTTTTAAACACTTTTTTCTCTATCTTAAAGTTTAGTATGCTTAATTATTTCACCGGTTTCAATAAATATTATATCCTCACAAATATTACAAGCTCTGTCGCCAATGCGTTCCAAACTTTTAATTACATCTATTACTTCAACGTATTGTTGAAAATGGTCAGGGTCATCATTAGCCCTTTTAATAATCGCTTTTAGAATATCCTCATAAAGCCTGTTAATTTCATGATCTTTAAAAATAACTTCTCTGGCCATATTTGAATCTTCATTGATATAAGCTTCTATTGTATCTTTGATGTTGTCCTGAACTAAAGAAGCAAGTTCTTTAATTCTATCAAACGGATAGATTTTAAAAGTTTTTGACTTGTTTATATTAATAGTGCGTTCAGCGATTATACACGAGAGATCCCCGATACGCTCAAAATCCGTATCAATTTTTGAAATCCCTAATACTGAACGTAAATCTATAGCAACCGGCTGGTTTAAAGCAAAAATATTTAAACACATTCTATCAATATTATTTTCAAGAATGTCAATTTTATCATCATTAGCAATAACTTTCTTTGCTAAATTAGTGTCACCTTCAAAAAAAGATTTTAATGACAGCGAAACTGCTTCATCTGCACGGTAAGCCATGTCAAGAAGGCTTTTTGTTACCCTCTTAATTTTTTTTACAAGACTTTTCATTTCTGCATTCTCCTTTATCGAAGAAAAACGTATTAACCAAATCTACCTGTTATGTAATCTTCAGTTTGTTTTTCTGTTGGATTAGTAAAAATCTTTTCAGATTTATCAAACTCAATTAAGCTACCCATATAGAAGAAAGCTGTATATTTACTAATCCTTGCTGCTTGCTGCATATTATGAGTTACAATAACAATTGTATAGTCTTTTCTTAACTCTAAAACCAACTCTTCTATCTTTTGAGTAGCAATAGGGTCAAGAGCACTTGCAGGTTCGTCCATCAATAATACATCCGGCTGAATTGCAATTGCGCGGGCTATACAAAGCCTTTGCTGCTGTCCGCCTGATAAAGCCATTGCTGAATCATTTAATCTGTCTTTTACTTCATCCCAAAGCGCAACTTGCTTTAATGAAGTTTCAACGATTTCTTCTAAAATCGCTTTATTTTTGATACCGTATATTCTAGGCCCGTAACAAATATTATCAAAAATAGACTTTGGAAATGGGTTTGATTTTTGAAAAACCATTCCAACGTTCTTACGTAATTCGGTAACATCAACTTCTTTATCATAAACATCTGTTCCGTCAATTGCAATTGATCCTTCTATTGTTCGGGTATCGATTAAGTCATTCATTCTATTGATTGACCGTAAGAAAGTTGATTTACCGCAGCCTGAAGGGCCGATAAGCGCTGTAACTTCTCTTTCTTTAATCTTCATATTAATCCCATGAAGGATTTCATTTTTACCGTCGTAAGAAAACTTAAAATCTTGTGCTTCAATTTTTAATTTTTTATCGCTCATTGTTTTTTCCCCGGAATTAAATTTTATAAAATCTGATATTTCTTTCTTAATCTATATCTTATTATTATTGCTGTAATCATTAAAATGAGTACAAGCAATATTAATATTAAACACGTTGCATATACAACTCCTCGAAGCTTGAACATATTTGGGTCAACACTAGCGAAGTAATATATTTTATATGACAGCGCTTCAAAATCCGCCATTAACAGCCTTGGAAAACTTTTTAAAGGCGCGATTGACGCAGCACCGGTAAACATAATCGGAGCTGTTTCTCCAGCCGCACGGGCAAGCCCGATAATACCACCTGTAATAATACCGCTAATTGCATATGGCAAAACGTTCTTACGTATAGTATACCATTTCGAAGCTCCAAGGGCAAGCGAACCTTCTCTGTATCCCATTGGAATACTCCTTAAAGCTTCCTCGCTTGAAGATATTACCCAGGGTATGGTCATCAACCCTAAAGTCAACCCGGATGCTATTATACTCGTAGGCATATGCATCATACGTACAAAGATAATTAAACCGAACAATCCATATACTACGGAAGGTACACCGGATAATGTCCGGATAGCCAAGCGTATCATTCTGTTTAATTTGTTCTGCCTTGCATATTCGTTTAGATAAATTGCTGTTGAAACTCCGATTGGAACTCCAATTAAAGCAGTGATAATAGTAACGAGAAACGTACCGATTATTGCCTTAATAAGCCCGCGGTCACCATAACCGAATAACATTTCTCCGTCAATATATCCCGCGCCTTTGGCAATCAAATAAATGAATATAAAGAATACTATTGTTGCAACAACTAAAAGAAGAGCTATCAATGATGAGAAAGCAATCTTTTGCGCTGTTTTCTTTTTCTTAACAAGTTTGCCTGTATTTTTCCTTAAATATTCCTGTAACTGATCAGTTTTCGTTATAACGTCTTTCTGCTTA
This sequence comes from uncultured Spirochaetia bacterium, assembly GCA_937960625.1. Classification (GTDB taxonomy): domain Bacteria; phylum Spirochaetota; class CALGPD01; order CALGPD01; family CALGPD01; genus CALGPD01. The sequence continues at coordinate 9,494 of CALGPD010000228.1, forward strand.
ACAATTTTAGTCGCGATTAATAATTCAGCTAAAGGAAGATAAAGCCCTCCGAGCAGGGAGATTAAAATCCCTGTTCCAAGAATTGAAAAACCGCTTAAAAGTATAAACAATATTAATGACGCGAACCCTGCATAGTTGGCAATCTTTGCAATTGTTTTATCTTCTTTTCCACCCATCATTAGAGAAACAAACGCACAAACAAGCATCAGCCATGGCAATAATGACCAGAAGAAACCGATTAAAACTGAAATATTTCTAAAGCCGATAACGCCTAATAAATGTTTTAGTCTTCGGCTCTGGCTGCCTGTAATATTTACATTCAAGTAATATGTATTTTTATCCAGCTTATATAAGCTTTTCATTAGCCCGTAATTTGCATGTGAAGTGATTTGAGAGTTGTTCAAAACGTTATTTTGGAATACTTTAGCCGGTATCTTTTCAGGTACTATATTAATGTAATTTACTTTTAGTAAAATATCACAAACTCTGCACCGGCCGACGTATTTTACCGTTGCCCTTAATCTGTACGAATTAAGTTTAGAATCAAAATAATAATATCTTTTAATAAACTCTTTATCTTGAAAATATCCTTTTTTCAGGATTTTAGATATTTTAGCTTTTTCCGCGCTTTCAATATCATTTTTCAATTTATAAACATTTGCGCTTTCATCCAAAGAATAACTATTTTGAACTAATTCTTTATCTTTGTTTTTCCTAATGTTATTTAAGATCCACTGTTCAAACTTCATTTTTTGAATAGCGTTTATATCATTATTCTTTATTTTAGCGAGAATATTCTTTTCAAAATCATTTTTATCTATTTTCTTAGGAGCTATATTCATAAAGTGATTAAGTTTTAATATTTCAAAAAGCTTACTTTTTTGAGACTTGGTAACAGTTTTATTTAAAAAGTATAGTTTATAATAAGCATACTCAATGAATACCTTATCTTGAAAATAAACTTTTTTTAATATACTTTTTATCTTTTCTTTATCAACGCTTGCGTCAGATTTTTGATTGTATACTTTTTTCTTTTTATCCAACGCATAACTGTTTTTTATATAAGATTGTTCTTCTTTGTTTTTTAATCTGTATATAACCCAATTTTCAAATTTTTCTTGAGAAATTTTTGAATAATCATTTGTTTTAACTTTGCTTTTAATTCTTTCATTAAATCTTTTTTCCTCAACTGTTTTAGGTACGCGTTTCGCGTAAGCATCTGTATAACGGAACATATCAAAACCGTTAACTACTCCTACACCTAAAATTTTAGTCCAGGGCAAAAAGAAACCAATTATCAGGAGTATTGCCCCCCATGCTATTGCGCTTTTCTTTTCAAACATAACGTGGTCCTTTCCCTATTTATTTCTAGTATGACTTATGTATATTGATATCTGCGATTACGTTTATTGAAAACGTTATTATAAATAATACAAGTGCTATTGCAAATAACGCGTGATAATGCACTGAACCTACAACCAAATCTCCCATCTCAACAGCAATTGTTGAGGTCATGGGCTTAGCTGAACTTAAAAAGCTCCAAGGAAAAGCTTTCGCGTTACCGGCTACCATTAATACTGTCATTGTCTCACCAATGGCCCGGCCCATTCCAAGCATTATTGCCGCGAAAATACCGCTTTTTGCCGCGGGAACAACTACCCTGTATATTGTCTCCCAACGCGTTGTACCTAAAGCGTAAGAAGCCTCACGGAAACTTTTAGGAACGTTTTTAACCGCGTCTTCGGACATACTTACAATAGTTGGAAGAGCCATAAGCGCCAAACATATAGCACCGTTTAAGGCGTTTATTCCGTTAGATGCTCCGGTTAATCCTGCAATCCAGGGGCTTAATAAAACAAGGCCGATAAAACCTATTACTACCGAAGGGATAGCTGATAATATTTCTATTACCGGCTTGAATATCTCTCTAATCCATGTAGGAGCAATCTCTGATAAATAAACCGCAATCGCAAGTCCGATTGGAACGGCTATTAGTAATGCGCCGAATGTAACGAGCAATGTTGACGCAATCATTGCAAGTATTCCGTAATGCCCTTGTTCGGATGCTAAATCTGAAGGCTCCCAATTTGTTGAAAATAAAAATTCAAATATATTTATTTCTGAAAAAGCAGGTAATGAAGTTGCAAAAAGCATTAAAAATATACTTGCTAAAATAATTATTATAAAAATGCCGCTGCCTGAAAAATATTTTTTCGCAAAATTATCAACCCATTTTTTTGCTTTTTTATCTTCAACTGCTTTTTTTACTTTTTCCGCGAGTTCCGCGTTGTAATGTGCCATTGTGTTTCTCCATATTTAATAAAATAAATTCTCTATATTAAGCAGTTTAATACTAACGGGATAGACAAGCTAAGGCCTACCCCGAAAAATATTAAACAGAAGGAAACTATTATTCCCTATTCAGGTCTACCATACATTGTCAATAGCTGTTGCTTTGTCAGCAGGAATAAATCCGGCTTTTTCTGTAATAGCAGGATTGCTAAGCATAAATTCAATGAATTTTTTAACTGCTTCATTTTTCTCTAATTTGTCAGCTCTTACAAACTGATAAACAAAACGAGAAATTGGGTATTTACCTTGCTGAATGTTTTCTTTAGTCGGTGCAATTGGTTCGCCGCCGTCTTTAGAAACTAAAAGTATATTAACCTGATCTTTAACTTTTTGAGCGAAACCATAGCTTACAAAGCCGATACCTTGAGCATCTGCTGATACTTTGTTAGCTAAGTCTGCGTTACCTGTAGTAACTTTAGCTTGATCAAACTCATGTTTTTTATGTAATACAAGTTTTCTAAAAATACTGCCTGTTCCTGATTCTTTGTCGCGTGTGTAAACAACGATAGGTTTATCAGGGCCGCCAACGTCTTTCCAGTTAGTGATTTTGCCAAAGTAAATGTCAGCTATTTGCGCTATATCAAGTTTATCAATACCTGTGATACCTTTGTTAATGATGATACAAATACCATCGATACCAACTTTGATACGTTTAACTTTGATTTTAGCTTCTTCAAGTTTTTTGATTTCTTTTGACTTGATGTTTCTTGAAGCATTACCAATATCATCAGTATCGTTAAGTACTGCTTTGATTCCACGTCCGGAACCGCCGCCGCGTACAACAACATCAATACCGGTTTTAGCTTTGAAAGCTTTAGCCATATCTTTAACTAAACCTTCGATAGTGGTAGAACCACGAACCTTAAGTGTTTTACTACCACCACCGCTGCCGCCTTTACCGCAAGCAGTGAATGCAAAAATTGCAATTACTAATAAAATTAAAAGCTTTTTCATATTTTATTCGCTCCTATGAGAATTTATTTGCCGTAATGTTAAATTTTTATAATAAAAGTATTATTGCATAAATATTAAAAAAATGTTACAAGAGGTTTTTTTTCATTATTTAACAAAAACAATGGTATTTTTTTTGTAATTCAAGTCAAATTTATGAAAAAAAGCGCCTGTATTATAGAAGAAACACGGTTTTTAGTTTTAAGAGTGAAGACTGTTTAACCTAAACCGCTTATGGACGCGCTTATACACAAAATCCTCACAAAACAAAAAAATCCCCTGTTTTTCCGGCATTGCCTTCACGTTATTAATGCTATTCATGGTTTGTAGAAATAAGCCGGATATTGATTTTCGGTTTTTCCCATAATAGGACATGGAGGACATATAGAAATATAATTGATTTTATTACTGGAATATCACATTATTGATTTTGTTAAATAGCCGGCATTTGATATAAAAATTTTGGTTTGGCTTTATTTCCTAAAAGTTCTATACATTCCATATGTTAAACCGAAAACTTTTGCTTAAAGTTTTAATTCCTGCTTAAAACGTGAATGCTTGCTTAAATTTTGCGTTTATACGCGTATATTGCTGCGGTTTATATTCAGATTTAAAAAATTCAACTTTAATTTATCAAAAAATATAAAAAAGTAACTGTTTTGATTGTTTCATTAATTCACTGTGCGATAATACTTTAGAGCATCAATGACAAATATAAACATTAAAATACATACAAATATTGCAAAAGTTAATTTTATCGAAACAAAACCGTAACATGCATCAATTATACTCTTGGCAAACATTTCTAAAATCTTTAGGAGGATTGGAAAATATGAAACGCTTATTAATAGTAATTTTAGCTATCCTTGTGATGGCTGGCGCAGTGTTTGCGCAAGACGCAGAACCGGGTGCGGGTGAAACAGCAAAACCTGCAGAAACTAAAACTGAACCTGTTGCAAAGAAGAAAGCTAAAGCTTCTTTAAAAATCGGTGGATCTGTTAGATTTTATTTCTGGTATGACAAGTATAGTGCTAAAAACACTATAGCAGACGATGCATGGCAATCTGGATACATGGGTGCTAAAGCAGAATTACGCCTTAAATTCAAAGTTAAATACTCTGATTGGATTACCGGTTATGGTATGATCAGAGTTCGTGAAAGAGCTGATGATGAAGTTGATTTAGACGAAAGCGATGATGCTACTACTGTTCATCTAAAAGAAACTCTTTATTTAAGACTCGGTCGCAAAAAAGGTTTATACTTATGGACAGGTATCGATATTCTTCCTTTTTATGTTCTTGCTGGTGACAGCTTAGATAACGTAACATTTTCAGAGGAATATTGGTATCAAAACAACCTTAACATTCGAGTTGGATATAACTTAGGAATAGTTGACATTGCTTTTGGTTTCTATAGAAGTACATATGACCATGAAGGTGCTGGATACAACAATAAATTTTTCCAAAATATTTTAATTTCAGCAAGCTTAAACCTCGGTATGTTTAAAGCGCATGTTGGATTTATTTCAAATGCTAATGATACAGAAGGTGCATATTCAATCGGATCAGGTACAGACGATGCTAAAAAAGGCCATATGGCTATATCAGCTGCTCTTATGGTTGATGTTGCAATGTTTAACATTGGAGTTGAATTCATAATGGGATTAACTTCTAATGAAAGCAAACAAATTGATGGTGATGACCAAAGCCCTATGACTGTTGCATTTCAAGTTGTTGCTAAATTAATGAAAATGATGAAAATCGGTGTTCAATTCAACATTGCTACTCATCTTAATAAATCAATGGAGATTGGTTTCTTTACTAACTTTAAATTTGGTAAGTTTGATACAGGTTTTGAAGTACAGTACTCAACTTATAATAAAGACTTCTCTGCATCTAACGAAGACAAAACTCATTTTAATTTCCTAATCAGAAACAGAGTAAAATTCTAAGATAGTAATTTAAGTTAACTTATATTGCAATCCGCCGGCTTTTCCGGCGGATTGTTAAAGTTAACGTTTTCCAAAAGCACTTTAGTTTTAGAAATACGCTATTATATTTATAAAAGCCCCCCCCTCTTCCGGATAATAAGGATAAGGGGGTTTTTTCTATTTAAGACGGATTTTTTGTAATAAACGTTATTTTTAAAAGAAACTGACCACTGATGGAGAGGATTCATAAAGGATGGGTTAAAGAAATCGTTTAGCTTTAAACCGCGATGAATGATTTAGCATATTCGCTTGCTTTTTAAAATTTCAACCGCATATGCACGCAAGACAAGCAAGATAAAAGAGGATTCTATGATAAGTCCGTCTATTTTGTGCCAATGTTGTGGTTTTAAAAAATCCATGATAGTTGTATTATCAAAATTATTTCCATTTTATTTCAGGCGTTCTTTTTTCTTCCGCGCAATTGCGTAAAAATAAGTTTATTAAATTTTGATAAGGTATACCCGTTTCTAATGATAAGGTTTTAAAATACTCTATTGTATTCTCATCAATCCTAATAGAAATCTGCTTTTTCAATTTTTTACTGTATGGATTTTTTTTTGAAATACTAAAATCATATTCTTTTTTCATTTATACAAACTCCGTATATTGCTTACTTTCATTTTTAATCGCTTTCCGGCATAATATTATCCGGATAATCTCATCAGGCCCGTTGTATGTATGAACAACGACTAACAGCCGTAAAAGCTTGCTAATTCCAAGCAAAATAAACTTTTGTTCGGTAACAGAATGCTCTTCATCAGAAATTAAACGGGCATTTTCATCAAAAAACACGCTCTTCGCTTCTTCGAAAGAAACACCGTGTTTAACAATATTTTACTATTTTTTGTTCTCGTTCCAAAGGAATCTCATATATAATTAAAATATAATTACAACGGTTTTTAATATAATTCATCGACAGGAATAAACAAGCAACTCCCTTGGTTTGGTTTTAAAATCCCCCGGTATATTTTGCTTAACGTCATTTTTAAAAGGAACTGCCCGCAGATGGGATATTAGATAAAGAATTAGCCTCCGAGCATACAGAGGAAAAAGGAGATATTTAAACGTTATTCTAACTCTATTATAAAATCAAACATTAAATAGAGATATTAAAATTTATAGTTTGGCTTTACTTTAACTTAAAGCCCTCCTGAAACTCTGCGGCTAAATTAAAAGCCTTGCTCTTGCTTGAAGCTTGAATGCTTGATTATTTTTCGTGAATATTGTGTTTATGTTGTGGTTGAAATAAAAATTACCAAAGCGAAGCTTTTGCGCGGTTTAGGGCACGGCTTGCTTTGTAGGTAAGGCCAACGCGTTTATACGCTTTAGCTAACGCGACCCATTGTTCACGGTTATTCGCGATTTTCCAGCAAACTTGAAGAGCGCGCTCGGAATGTACTGGCAAGGAAAACTCCCTATAACTAACGTCACTGAGTTTAATATAATCATTTAAATTTTTCGCGTATTGTTTGGAACGCGTTAAAATAATATTCAGATAATTATTATCGTTTAAAAGTTTTTTATACGCTCTCGCGATAATAAAAGTGTCTTCAAGTGTTTTGGCTTTATGAAGGCCTTTTAATAGGCTGTGACGCACCATAGAGCGGGATTCAATCAATTCACGGTACGCAAGCGCTGTCTGCGTTGCTTCTATTGCTGTAGAAGCGCTGCGGAAAGCTTTTAACAGATATTCATGAACTTTTACGTCGTGATTATTTATAGAATAATAAATTCTAGCTAATTTAAGATAATCTTTTGCTTTGTTGGCTTTTGAATCACAGCGTTTTATAAAAACCTGAGCCTGAATGCGTTTACCAAGTGAAATAAACTTAACTGCTTTTGAATAATTGATTTGAAAAGACTGTCCAAAACACAAATTTGATAATATTAAAACAAATATAATAGAAACTATTTTCCGCATAAACATAAAATACACCATGTTAATTTTCCTGTCAATAATTTTATCGTCAAAACGTACTTTTTTTCTCAAAAACCGTTTATAATAATATAAATATTAATAAAAATATTTTGTAAAATTGTATAAATAGACGAACTTTTGAATAAGAATTAGATTTATAAAAAAATTTTTATATAAAAGACTATTAGATATTATGAAAAATAAATTCGTTGTAAGTACATTCTTAATCTTCTTCGTTATAACATTACTTTGTTTTACAAAAAGTGATTTAAAAATTATTGTAAATAAAAACCAATATGAGAAATTTATCGAGATTTTTAATTCCGGTAATATTATCAGCGCTTTTATGAGAATACCCGGGGCCAATTCAATACTTCCTGCAAATCAAAATGCAATAAAAACAACGCTTAAATTATCCAAAGATAAAAAAAATATTTTAGTGCGTATATATAAAAGTGACGCAAACAAAAAAGCAGAGGGAAAAAAATCAAAACAAAAAACATTATACAAAAAAAGCCTTGGTATAAAAAACGCAAAAATCTCTTCTTTTATATTTGATATTTCCGGGGGATATATTCACGTTTTGATTTGCAGTTCTGATAAAAAATTATACTATTATAAACTTGCTAAAAGCAACGCGCTTATTATTTCAAAATTTAAGGCGGATTTAAACATCTATGTAAATATTAAAAACCATAAAAGCAAAGTTGTACTTTATGACCCTTTAAAAGAAACGGATAAACACAGTATTGAAATCGTAAACTTTGCTATACGTAATAATTCCTTGCTTATATTAACAAATGAGAAACTATTGTATGTTATAAACCTTGTAAAAAAGAAAATAGCATGGGTTATGGATCAGACAAATCCCGGATGTTCTTTAAACGTATTTGAAGATAAATTTTACTACGTTCATTCAAACCATTTGAACTGCAGAAATATTGAAACCGGAGAAATTATATTTTCAAAAAAACTCATGGTTAAGCATAAAAACCTAAACAGGTTTGTGTTCGGTTATTTTAAAAAAGCAAACGGGGTTTTGATCGGGCTTGCGTCAAAAGCAGGGTTTTCAGTTTACAACAGCCTCACAGGAGATTTAATTTATACAGCGCCGTATAATTATATAGCGGCTCAGGCTGAGAGCATAAACAAAAACAACGTACCCGCTGGAAGCGCTATTGATTATAAATATAATAACGGCGTAGTATACATTTTATGGTATGACCAATGGAAACCGGAAATATCAAGAGCATGGCTGTCAGCATTTAACGTAAAAAACGCTGAGATCTTTTGGAATATTCCTTTAAGATATGACAACGGAGAAAAACCATTGCTTGCCAAAAAACTTGAAGTATCAGATGGACGGATACAACTTTTCTCTCCGAATAGGACACTTATTTTAGTTCCCGGGCAGACTGAAAACAATAATAATGAAAATCAATCCGGCAGTAATAAAAACAACGGAAAAGCCGGTGATAAACCCAAAATGCAAGACAAGAATAAAGAGGGCAGATGATAAAAAAAACCTTAGTAATAATTTTTATATTAATATTTAGTCATTCTGCTTTTCCAGACAAGCATAAAACAATCATGAAAAAACATAATGACATGATTTTTATATTTCATCCTGTTAAAATAAAAGGCGTAATAAAAAACATGCGTTATTTTTATATATATAACGTAAAATTTATGATGATTAATTCCAAATCCGTTGGTTTTAAAAAGATTGAAATTTTGCTGCCGGAAAAAACAATTATGCCGTTTGAAATGAATAAAACTTTATACCTCCATAAAGGCAGGTTTATTTTTAATATGCCTGTAGAAAAAAAATCGCGCATTGAGTTTAAATCTTTTAAAATACGGTTATATTTGATGTTGAAAAATGACAAAAAGAACTTAAAAGCAACAAGCGGTGTTGAGAAAAAACAAAAGCCGACAACGGACAAGAATACAAAAGAATTAAAAATTAAAATTATTGAATATATCATTAAAAAAAGTGATTTTGAAAAAAATTAAATTCAAAATAATATAATAAATAATTATAATTAGGATATGAAAATGGAAACAGACCTTAAATCCCTATGTTTTTACGGAAATTATAGAAAATTTCAGGCTGATACTTTCCTTCACAAGGAAGGTGATGATGTTAACGGAAAGTGTTATTTAATCCTATCAGGCAAAGTTGAGGAAAAAAAGTCTTTTGATATTGACAACGCGTTTACCCGCGATATTGAAAAAGGAAACGTTGCAGGAGTAGTAGAACTTTTCTCCCAGGATGAAAAACGATTAACAGGCTTAAAAACAGTAGTTCCTAGCGAAGTATACGAATGGGATATACACGGATTAAAAGAAATTGCTTCTTCGAATCTTGCGTTTTGTTTTTTTATTATTAGAAAACTCTCAACTGTATTACGCGGCCTTGATTTTGAATATAAAGAACTTGCGATTAAACTGGACAAGGGGAATAAATAACATGACGCAAAAATCTCCTGATAAAAATATAAGCTTATTAAATGCTTTTTCAAATGAAATAATTTCCAAATACGGCAAAGAATTTGCCCCAAGGCAAATCATAATTCCTGAAGGTGACACAAAAAAAGAAGTTTACGTTATTTTAAAAGGCCATGCTTATGCAACCACTAAAATATTAACGGGTTATAAAGTCATGGGAAAACTCGGCCCCGGTGAAATATTCGGTGAAATGGCTTTTTTCGATGACATACCGAGAACCGCTACAATAATCGCAAAAGATAATGTTAAAGCCATAGTATTAACACCGGAAAACTTTAAAGAGGTTTTTGAAAAATCACCTAAATGGGCGCTTAATATAATTAATTCTCTTTGTGTACGCATTTCATCTATGCTTAAAGACATATCAAGTTTGTATTAACGCCTATCTATTATAAAATTTTACTTTTTTAATAAATCAACGAAATTGTTTCGTTGCATTCGTTCATCTTTGGTGATGTAGGCCCGCGGCCACCAGGAACAGTCTTTGCGGGCGAAAGCCAAGCAATCCTACTTTGTTCTGCCATTCAAAGTGACGTGTTTCTTTTAGCGTTGTAAAACTAAAGGAATTTGTTATGATTTTGAATCAAAATTCACCGCAATAAACTTTTTGAAAAAAATACTTATCAATACTGAAAATCTTACGATTTTAATACTAGCACTACAAACACGAAGGCATACCATGAGAAAAAAAAGATTTGAACCACTTGAAAACAGCGACAAGTTTTTTGACTACTTAACAGACTTAATTCAAACAGAAAATCTTAACAAAAAAATTACTGATATGGAACAGGGACAACTTTAACGCCATTATTTATCTTTGCCTCCTGTAAAAAAGAAACTGCCGCAGTAAAGTATTGCGGCTTTTTCTTTTAAAAAAAAGACAAAACAATTTTAAACTTTTACTTGACATTTAATTTAACATCCATGTATATATGATATATGGAAGAATCAATTTTAATCAGATGTGATAATTGTAAAACTTTAAACAAAGTGCTTAAATCAAAGTTATTTGACGGGCCGGTTTGCGGTAAATGTAAAAACAAAATTATTGTTTATAATAAACCCGTTGTAGTTACCGATGCTAATTTTTACGATCAGGTTTTAAACTCAGCCCAAGTAGTAGTAGTTGATTTTTACGCTTCATGGTGCGGGCCTTGTAAAATGTTTGCCCCTGTGTTTGAGAGTTTCGCTTCCAAGTTTGCGGGGCAGGTTAAAGCGGTTAAAATTGATACTGAGATAAGCCACTCAACCTCAGCAAGATACGGAATTCAATCCATCCCTACTCTGGTTATTTTTAAAAACGGGCAGGAAGTTAAAAGAATTTCCGGAGCTCTATCAGAACCGCAACTTGAAAATTTAGTAGCTCCGTATCTTTAAAATGCATCTTCAATTCATTCATAAAATTATAAAGGAAACGTAAAAGTGAATCTTCAAAATAAAGTATTAGGTATTTCAGCAAGCCCGAGAAAAAAAGGTAATTCTGATTTATTACTTGAAAAAATATTAGACGGAATAAAATCTGAAAAGGTCGATAGCAAAAAATTCTTTTTAAGAGAATTAAAATTCCAATCCTGCATAGGATGCGAAAAATGCCGGGAGAATAACACTTGCGCTTTAAAAGATGATTTTACCCTACTGTATCCAAAAATCATAAATTCAAAGGCATTGGTTATAGTCTCTCCAACGTACAATTATAACGTAACTGCATTAATGAAAGCTTTTTTAGACAGGCTTTACTGTTATTACGTTTTTGATAACAGCCGGCCTAGAAACTGGTCAAGCGTACTGGTAAATCAAAATAGAAAAGTGGTTTTAGCTGCTATATGTGAACAAACCCACAAACAAGACATGGGGTTCACAATAGATGCAATGAGTAAACCGTTAACCGCGTTAGGATATGAAATCATTGATGAATTACCAGTATACGGCATATTTGATAAAGGCGCTGTAGCAAATAATGAAAATATAATGAACAAAGCTTATGATATGGGCAAAAAGTTAGCTTTGTCTTTAACCTAGCTACCTGAATCTTACTTAATCCTCCGCCATGTATGGCCAAGCATTTTTATTTTCTTATATCTGTTTAACCTTCGCGATATCCTATAAGACATCCATGAAGTAAAGTTATCTGTCCGCCAGCCCCGGCGCATAATAACCTCATAGTTTCTTAACCTGCCTATTGTTTTATGGCCGAAAAACGGCTCAAGAGGTAGCCAGCCGTATTCACTCGAGTATACTTCGGCTATAACGTGGTTATCAAACCGCTTTCTGCCTGATGATTTTCTTATTGCCAGAACCGTTGCAATTCTTGCTGGAATGCCTATTGCCCTTAGCAAAGCAACGGATAATAAACCGTACTCGCTGCAATCCCCTATTCTGTTTTTTAACGCATATAACGCGCCGTAAGTCCGGTTAGGAAACTCTGTATAATTAATTGTGCGTTTAACAAAGTAGAACACAGCTTTAATCTTTTCAAGTTCGTTATAAGCATAACGCGTTATTCTTTTCGCGGTACGGATAATCAAAGGAGAATCCGCTTCCATATACTTTTCACTTTGCAGATACCGGGCCTTATCAACGTTTCCCATTTCATATTTTATCCCCGATGTAAAAACGTTGTATGGCTTCAGCCTGACACGCCATGTAATTTTTAATATCTCTCGCTGCCCCGGGTTTAGTGTATGCTTAAACATCAATACGCGAGCGTTATGTTCTTTGCGGATTTTATAAACCGGTTTAGAAGTAACGCGTTTAAGCACCCTGCTGTTCATATACGAAGTTAAATCAGGTACGAATGTTAAAAAAGAAATGGTTTTGGATGTTGATGTATTTTTAACTAAATATCTTCGTTCAATAATGTATTCCCGTGAATTATCATAAGCGGAAACTTGAAAGCAAATTGATAATAACGTGATTATGATTAAAAATATTTTTTTCATAATAACTCCCCATAGCGTAAAAAAGTTACTGAATAGAACGGGTTTGGTTTGCGTAAGAAAAAATCGGGTTTAATTTTTTCCAGCGTTTCACAAGGTTTTCGAGAACTGGATATTCTTTGTTAAAAACAGCCCTGTATGCGTTTAATGATTTTTTCTCTTTTTCAAATATAGGCGTTTTTTCGTTAACAAACTTATCACACTCCATAATAAGCTGTAAACACGCAGCCTTTATTCTCTCTGCGCCTATGTTAATAAAATTTTCACCCAGTTTTTTCTCAAGGTCTTTTTTAACATAACGTTTAACAAAAACGCTCATCAAACCTTTGGTTTTTTCGATTGCCTGTAAAGCGCGTTTTTCAATCATAAGATTAAACTTAAAAGGTTTCAAAAAGCTTTTCATGCTTTTAAGCCGCATTTCCTGCTGTTTTTTGTATTGAGGCAAACGCTGCATCAGCATATTATTTAAAATACCGTCAATCAGGCCCGTTACATATGTATTAAAATTTCCGCCTTTATACGTAGCAACAATAGCGCGTAAAATTATTGCCTCAAACCTTCTTAACGTGATTTCCTTTTTTAACTCGTCGTGAAACTCTGAATTAACCGAAACAATTGTTCTGTGCTCGGACAATAACTCATAGAAAGCTATATTCGTTATTACTCCCTGATTTTTTTCATCTTCTTCTTCATCGTATTCGCCTGAAGCATCGTAATAACTGTTATTAAATTCTACACTTGCGCTCATTTTAGCTTTTTTGTCAAGCTCATAAAACTCCTGAATCAACTTAGCATATTTACTAATATTTTTATTCAGCTTTTCACTGAATATCCTATTAAACTCTTTTATGTACTTTGCTTTATATTCACGGGTGATTTTCTTGCTCTCGGATAATTTTTTCGCTTTTATATAAACCGGTTTTAAAGCATCAACGAGCTCGGTTAATAGCTCGGTACTTTTATCCGTAACCGAACTACATGAAACGAAAAATAAAGATGTTAGTAGAAATGTTAATATTTTTTTCAGCATGAGCATATCCATAACCAATGTATATTGCAACGAAAATTAAGTCAAGCAAATTTAACTATTCATTCTGCATATTTTATGACCATAACTTAGCGCGCAATAAGTATTTTAAGAATTCTATTACTCTTTGTAATAACCTGACAACGGCTCTTCTTTTTAGTGCCTTTATTGTGTTTTATAGTTTAAATTATAAAGTCATCGAGTTGGTAATAGGATTGGGGAAACAAAAAATTTCTCCTATTTTTTAAATGATTTAAATAATTTAAGTATTCAATTAATATAATAATTATTAGAACATTCTTTCTTGACTTAAAGTTTAATTAGCGTAAATTTATAATATCCTAAAAATTATTTGTTTTTTAAAAATAATAAAATGCGGGGAGAATAAAATGTCCCATCTCGAAAAAAGAAAAAGATTAACCATAAAAGATATAATAAAGAAAAAAAATAAAGAAAAGATTTCTATGCTTACCTGTTATGATTATTCCACAGCGAAAATAATAAATGAAACTGAACTGGATATAGCATTAGTTGGAGACTCACTTGGTAATGTTTTTTGCGGATATGATTCTACCCTGCCCGTTAGAGTTGAAGATATTATTTATCATACCAATGCAATAGCAAGAGCGATTGACAGGGCTCTTATCGTTGCTGATATGCCTTTTCTGTCATTTCAGGTTTCTCCACAGGATGCTTTATGCAACGCGGGAAAAATTATGAAACAATGCCCTGCTGGCGCTGTTAAAATTGAAGGCGGAAAAGAATATACCATGACTGTTGAAAAACTCGTTAACGCTGGCATTCCGGTTATGGGGCATATAGGGTTACGTCCCCAGTTGGTTAATCAACTCGGTGGTTATAGAGTAATAGGTAAAACAGATGAATCAGTAAGGGAACTAATCGAAGACGCAATATCGTTAGAAGCAGCTGGAGTATTCGCAATAGTTTTGGAATTAGTGCCAAAAGCCGTAGCTAAAAAAGTTTCCGAATCCGTTAGAATACCCACAATCGGAATCGGCGCGGGGAACGGATGTGACGGACAGGTCCTCGTTATAAATGACATGCTTGGAATGACTGACATGGAATTAAAGCATAACAGGAAATATCTAAACCTATTCGAAGATATAAAAAATGCGGTTAATAATTATATCAGCGATGTTAAAAGCGGTGTATTCCCGGATGATAAAGAAAGTTTTTAATTATTAATTCGGGAGAAAGATTTTAAAAGTACTGCCTTTTCCAGGCTCGCTTTCAACTTCAATTTTTCCGTTGTGAAGCTCAACAATCCGCTTACATATTGCAAGGCCGATACCACTGCCCTTTTTCCTGTTTTTATCAGCCTGATAATATATTTTAAAAATATTATAGATTTCCTGTTCAGGAATACCGTCACCGTGATCAATAACTGATATAATGCAATATTTATCCGTTTTTTCCAGTCTAACTTTAATTTCACTGTTTTCAGGAGAAAATTTAACCGCATTGTCTAACAGATTATTCATTACCGTGCTTATTTTCTCAAAATCAAAATCCAATAAACACGGTTCAGTTTCTTCACGTATAATTTTACACTTTAACTCTTTTGAATTAATATTGATGCTGTTTATAATTTCATCAATTAATCCGGAAATATCCGCATTAACTATATTCAGATTTATTTCTCCGGAATCAAGGTTCGCGATACTTAAAAAGTCATTCGCTAGTTTTAAAATAATATTTGCATTTTTCTGTATAATTTCAACGTAGGTTGAGTTTTCAGCTTGATTCTCGTTGTTCAGTATTAATATTGAAGCTCCTAAAATCGGGTTCAGAAAATTCTTTAAATCATGGTTAACCATGGCAACGAGATTATTTTTAAATTCATATAGCTTTTTCAGTTCCTCGTTTTTACTTTCTAATTCTACATAAAGCTTTTTTTTATGCAATAAATTTTTCACTCTTGCAAGCAACTCATCAGTAGAAAAAGGTTTTTGCACATAATCATCCGCACCGGTATTTATTCCATGAATTTTTTCTCCGGTTTCCGCTTTAGCAGTTAGAAAAATCACAGGGGTGCTGAGGAATTTTTTATTCAGTTTTATTTTTTCATAAAATTCATATCCTGACATACCCGGCATCATAATATCCGTTATAATCAAATCAGGATTTTTTTCTTTTGCAATTTTAATGCCTTGAATTCCGTCACCTGCCTGATATACTTTATATTTCTCCTGCAAATTTTCTTTAATAAAATTAAGCATATCCGGATTATCTTCAACAACGAGTATACTCTCTTCGTT
>CALGPD010000229.1 GCA_937960625.1 uncultured Spirochaetia bacterium
CCAATTCATATAATATGATAGGAATTATATCAGTTAGAATTGCCCAACGCGTTGCAAATGTATGAAATAAAAAACTCCCTACTCCTATTGAAAAAAGAAGCATTATCAATATTAAAATATCAAAAGGTATTTTATCAAAACGTTTTTTCGCGTCACGGTAAGCAAGCAAAGCGCCAAAAATAAAACTTGCATTTGTTAACGCGTTGACGGGTTCATTCCAAAACTCTGGCCCTGTTCGTTCACAATATAAATCGATCATTAATTTTTCCTTTATCTTTCAAATTTAGGGCGGGGCACAATTCTGCTAAAAACGAATTTATTCGTTGCTTGATGAAATTTAAATTCAAGCTCATAATGTAAATACCGGCTCAACCGTGTCATTATTTCTTTTTGCTCCTTGGTTGCCCCTGGCTTTATATGCGGTATACGGTAGATTTTAAAACCTGCCATTTGTTCCATTTTAAGTGTATATAAACTTGCCCTTATATATTTCATGCCCATTGCAAGAGAAAAAAAGACTTTTATATAACGTAGATATTTTCTGATTTTCCATAATTTTAGTTTCCTAAAACCGGGTTTTAAAAAATTCCTGTATGTTAACCTCGGCAAAGCGTAACGTGTAATGTTAATAAGTCTATGGTTTTTTATTAAATAGATCCTTAACAAATGATTTGTATTGTCTTTAATCCGCGTTTTACGGTTTACAGCGAGTATTTTTTTATATGAAAAATTCATTTGTTGGACAACAATTGTATCATGGTCATAATCATTTATGTTGTTAGCTACAACGAAAAAATTTTTCTGTAAATGTATTGTTGAAGCATACGGGTTGCGGTTTTTGTTGATTACTTTACCGTTTCTTAATTTAAGAAACCACGTGTTTTGTTTTTTAATTAACTTAAAAGCATAGCCGTGCAATTTGTTAAAATAATCTATCACATTTCTTTTATTTGAACCGTAGGTTTTAAAAACTATAAAAAACGTCAATAATAATATTATGTATTTTTTCATATAATAGTCCGCTGTAATATAAAAGAACCGCAGAAAAATATCTGCGGTTCTTTTTAGGATAAATTATTTAGTAATATGAAAAGTATCAACCATTGTTTGAATTTTACTTTTTATTTCTTCAAAAGCTTTGGCTGAGCCGTCATATATTAACTCATAATAAGTATCTTTTGCAATTGTGAAAATTAGGTATTGAGATTTTTCTCTATAACTTTTCATGGTATAGATATAAAGTTTGGCATCATATCCAGAAAGTGTTGTATCTTTTTTTGTATGCATAACGAGTTTTTCTTTCCACATTTTTAAAAGAGCTTCCAACCCCTTTGCTCTACTGGAAATAGTTTCATTATTTCTTTTTTTTCTCGTTTTAACAAAAAATCCGCCGCCCGGCGCTGAAATATTACAGCCTCCTTGGCTCACAAATGCAGTTAGTTTCCAATCAGCCGGATGGGCTATCTTAAACCCGTTGGTAGTGTCAGTATACATTTTAAACCCGGCCGGTGTTTTCTTTATTTTCGGGCCGCCACCACCGCCGCCGCCTTTACAGGAAAATGAAAGCGATAATGCAATAACAACGAATAGACTGAAATAAATTTTTCTAAACATAAAATTTCCTCCTAATATATTAACTTTTATATTAATATATTGAGGATAAATTTCAACTTCTTTTAAAATTTTTACATTCTTTTTAGTTTAGAAAGTTGCATATCCCAGAGAAACTCCGATTTGCAGTCTATGTGTAGAATACTCATCAGTTCCGTCAAAAAGGTTGGAAAAATACACATAATCAAAAAACAAATTAATTTTAAACTTGCCTAATGAAAATATATACCCGATTGAAGAGTATAATCCCAAAACAAGAACTTTAAATTCTGAATATTCAGTATCCTTTGAGGACACAAGCAGATTAACACTAATGCCGAGTTTAATAAAAAAACCACCCCTCTTACCCGTTTTTATTATAGCATAAACATCATTGCGCAGAAACATTTTTTCAACATTTTCTGTGGTTGAAACAGAATTGTGCAATTCATCATTAATGCTCCATAAAGACATATTCCAGCCGCCGCCAAGCCAGGGTAATAAATAATTATCAAAAGTAAGGCCGTAAGGCCCAAAACCGTCGCCAAAACCTTTTGAAAAATAATCTACAGCTCCGTCTGATTTATGTTTAAGCTCTGTATTATATGCAATCCATAATCCTAAATAGTACCCTTTACCCGTATACTTTATTTTTTTACTTTTTTTTGCCGCTGCAGGCTCTTTAACCGGTTCTTCTTTTATACCCTGCTTTCCAATTTTAACCGTACTGTTTTCGGTTTGTTTTTTAAGCAGTTTTTTTTGCTCAGCCTTACTTAAACGTTTTAATGCTTCACGTTTTTTTCTCGCTAATGCAAGCACGCGCTTTCTATTATTCAAATATGAAACGATTTTAGTTTTTAAGTAAAACGCGGCTTTATCAATCATGTCAAACATACCAGTGCCGGTTTTACCAATCAGCCGACGCTGTAGAACTAATTCCTGAGCCTTAACATCGTATAACAAAATATAAAATTGAATTTCATTTTTTTCTCTTAATACATTGTATGAACCACATATAACGAGTTCAGCACGTATACGCCGGCCTACATTTACTATTTCATTTCTATCATAAATCTCTTTAATTCTGACTCCGCGGGAATCAACACTTTTAAAACCGCTTTTTCTTAAAACCGTTCTTAACGAACGCGGCAGCGATGACGAAAGATAGTTATAACTTTTCGGAACTTTACTAATCTTTAAATCAAAATAGCCTATTGTAAGCTTATTTTGTGAAAACAATGGAAAATTGAGAAAAAAAAGTGAAACAATAAAAAAAAACTTTTTATTAACCATAACTGCCCCTTACGGAAAATTGAATTTAAAATATCATATATTAATTAAATATTCAATAATATTTTCAATTTTTTTATTCTATTATTAATTATCCAGTTAAAATCAGTAAAAAACTCTTCTTTGTCTAAATAATGAAAATATTTTTTACGCGTTTTATTTATTAATTTATTATATAAAGAAAAAAAGTCCTCATAGATTATAGGAGGAGCTATTGCGCCCTGACGCTTAAAATCGTTAAATTTTTCAAGAATATCTTGTAAAACTTTTAGTTCTTTTAAATATTTTTTTCTCATATCTTAAATATAAATTTTCCGCGTTGATTTTTTTAGTGAAATAGATAAAATATTAAATAATTATTTACTAGGATAATACAATCTCAATTTCCGATGAAAACGCACATATTAGCTTAATTTTTAAAATAATAAAAAAGATTAAAAAATACCTTAATTTAAATGAGTTGTTTTTCGACCTGACAATAGTTTTGCTTTATCCGTTAATAATTAAACTTTTTAACTTATCACTATCAAACTTGACTTCTAAAGCATCAATTTTATTAACCGGCATATTACTGATTATTATAAATATTTTCTTACCATTCTACTTAAATGATGTTTATCAAAATTATAAAAATAACTTTGCGGAAAAAAATTATGGAAAACTAATATATTATATTTTCGGATTTTTTAAAACAATTACATCTTTAATTGTATCCTTAGTTATACCCATGTATTTTATTATTGCAATCAATGAGATTGCTATTGGTACCGTTGTCCTAATAATTGGAGTGATAAGCATTGTTATTTCATCTTTTGCGAAAACAGAACCAAATTATAATTCTTCCGGATTAAGTAATCTTTCATTATTTATTATGATTATTGCGTCAGCTATTACAATTTTTCTCGGGATTGGTTATGGAGTGCATTTCTTCACAAAAGGAAAAATTATTCAAGGAATACTATTATTGTTTGTAATTTTCATAGGGCCTTTGCTTTCGTATTATCTTGCTATGGGTTTTAATAAAGCTATGAAATTCTATATATTTCGTAATATTCTAATGCCGGTAATAATATCATTCTTGCTTATTTTCTATCATACAATATTTTTTAACGTTTTCATTAATATTGAATACATGACAAAAACGAATATATTAATTTCATTGATAATATCAGGGGTCATTCCCGTTCGTTTATATATATTGTTTTGCCCGCCAATTAAATTGATAAATTTAATCATGGGCTTAGCTGGTTTCATTTCATATATATACTTTATATTTTAAAATTATTTATCAAAAACAATTTTATGAGCGAATTTTGCAATATTATACGCTGCATCTGGTTTTGAAAGCTTGCTTATACTATTTTTCATAAACTCAAGTTTATCTTTTTCTTTAAACAGACGGTCAATATAGTGATAGATGATTGACAAATAAGTTATTTTTATCGCGCACCCTTCCTCAAGCAGACGGTCGGCATTTTTATCTTCCTGTCCTATTATAGGGTTTACAATGACAATGGGCAATTCACATGCAAGAGCTTCTGCTGTTGTAAGGCCGCCGGGTTTAGTTATTACAATATCTGCCGCTTTCATATACTCATCAATTTCATTGGTATATCCAACGGGTATAAGATTATATTTCAAATTATGCTTAAGTTTAAGGCAGTCTTTATATAACTGTTCATTTTTACCGCAAATAACAATAGTTTCGTGAGGAGTTTCAACTTTCTCAAGCTGTTCAATAATCTCAACAATGGGGCCTACACCAAAACCGCCGCTTAAAAGCAGGATTATTTTCTTTGACTTATGTAAATCCAATTTTTTCAATAAATCTTTTCTATTTTTTTTCTGGGCAAAAACCGTACGAACCGGAATGCCTAAATCATACACGTTGTCGCCTGCTACACCGCGGAATTTAAAATATTCTTTATTCACGCTGTCCGGAACAATGTAATAATCGGATTTAGCCAGCCAGATTTTATGCGCACCGAAATCCGTTAATATGGTCATATGAGGGGTTTTTTTTAATTTCCGGTATATCCGCTTTTCTTTCATCCTTGCTAAAATATTAGAAGGGAGAAAATGCGTTGAAATTATTAAATCAAAGTTATTCTTCTTTAAATAACGCCTGAATTTTCTTGTATGAAACCAATCCGTAAATCCCGAACCGAATTTTTCTTTATCAGTAAACTTGTATAAAAAACCATAAGCAAGAGGGCGTTTTTTAGCCAAATACAAATAAACATCACGATAAACGGTTTTCATCATTTTAGTCGTATATTCTAAAATATCTATGTGAGTAGTTTCTATTTCGTCTTTATATAGTTCATCAATTGCCTGTTGGGTTGCAATCGCGGAAACAGTATGACCTGAACCTGCTGAGGCGCTCACGATTAATATTTTTTTTGGTTTATTACTTTTCTTTTTAAACATTAACTATTTTCACCGCAATTAAATAAATATAAGTTTTTATAACTTTTTTCTCCGGTAATTGCAAGGAGTAAAATACTTAATTCACCCTGATTAAAAATTTTATCAAGTTTTAAAGTATAAACTTTAACTGCTCCTGAGGAAGGAGGTAAAGTAATTTCAATTTTGTGCTTTATTTTCTCTTCTTTGTTTATTTTAATTCTTATAAAAAGTTCAAGATGAACAGTTTTTTCAGGCATGTCATTTACAACGAAAAAATCTACCCGGTTTTTTTTATTTCTTAGAATATTATTCTTATTTATAAAAATAAAAGGATAAATTTCTTGAAATGCCCGGCGTATTGTTGTAAAAGCTTTTTTACGCCCGCCCCAATAATCAACAACCGACCAATCTATTCCCGGATGACAGGATCTATACATAAAACCCAATATTCCGGCATTAGGTTTATTTTTTACAAGCCGGATTACATCAACGTAATATTGCATAAAACGTTTTTGATAATCCTGCGTTCTATTTATATACGTTTTTAAGTCATCAGTTTCTTGTATTGGAGTATAATTTTGAAGTAAACGGGTTTGGCAATTATGATGTAAACGCAGATATTCCCAATCAATATTATCAATATCTTCGGGCATAAATTTAACAGCATTCTCAAAATTCGGGATAGATTGAGTTCCAAATTCCGAAACAAAAGAAAAATTCCTACGCGCAATCTTACGTATAAAATTAAATAAAGTCATTTCACTAAAATACCACCCCCAATATGCATGAATATCAGTGCCTTTAAAACCTACAATGCTGTATATTGATGATGCCCTATTAGTATGGCGTGTTTTATCTATACGCCTTGCAGCCGCACGCAGCTTTCTATCAAGTATTACCTTATCATAGTTATATAAAGTAACTTCCCATACATTCCAGAAATTTGATTTATCCATATCTTCAGGACGCCCTATGAAAAAAGGCTCATTATGCGCGGACCATAAAACAATTGACGGGTGGTTGTATAATAAAACTACCATTTCCTGTATTTGTTCTAACGCGGATTTTTCAACAGCTTTTCCATACATCCATTGCAACGGAAAATCCTGATAAATCATTATACCGTATTTATCAGCATATTCATAGAACTCTTTAATTTGTACATGACAATGAACCCTAATCATATTGCAGTTAAGCTCGCGCAAAGTTTTAAACTCGTTTTCCCATTCATGAGGTTTTACGTGAGCAAGGCGGAACCGTAGCGGCCCTACATTCAATCCTTTTGAATATATTCTCCTGCCGTTTATATCAATATTCCAGTTCTTAAAACGTATTGCGCGGAAACCGTAAGTAAACTCTTTTGTGTCATAAATATTATTATGGCAATAAAAATCAATCTGTACTTTATATGTATGCGGAAAGCCTATATCGTGGGGATACCACAATTCTACATTTTCAATCTGCAAGGGGATTTTTATTACCCGGTGTTTACCGTGCTTTACTGTTATATTTTTCTCTATATTAAAAGAATTGCTTTCAAAATTCAAAGGGCTGATTTTTATCTTAACTTTAACATCCTCATGCGTCAGGCAATCAGTAACAAGCTTAAGATTTGCATATATTTGATTCCCGGTTTGAGTTGATACTATTTTTTCCGTTGTTAATAAACAACTTTTAACATCAACGCGGCCCTTTTCGACTAACAATACACTTTGCCATATTCCCCCTGGATTAAAATCAGGTTCATGGGCATCCCAATGGCCATATATCCCGGTAACGTATTTCTTTTTTCTTAAACTTCTTTCTTCATAGGATTCAACAACGGCTTTTATAGTAATTTCTTTTCCCAGCATTTGTTCCGGTATTTCAAATATGTGGGGGAAAAAATACCCCTGTACTTGAGGCATTTCTTTGTCATTAAAAAAAACTGTTGTAAAATAAAAAATCCCGTTAAATTTTATAAAATAACGGGAACCGTGATTTTTATTTATTTTAATTTTTTTAGTATAAATTACTTTTCCGGAATATTTTTCAAAACCTTGTTCACTTTGCCAATGATGGGGTAAATCAACCGAAATACTGTCACCAAAACCAATAGTATGTTCGCGACTTGATTTTTGCAACAACCAGCCTGAAGAAATATCAATTTCTTTAGCTATTTTTTTATAATCTTTTTCAGAGCTTTTATTATCTATAGTATCAAAGTTCATAAATCAGTAAAAAAAGCATTTCCTTTTCTTTATCTTAACACAAAAATATTAACTAAAACATATTGCAATTTTATGAATAATTTGTTACATCCGTTCTATATATTCACCGGTTCTAGTGTCAATTTTTAATTTATCACCGTTATTAATAAATAACGGCACATTTACTGTTAATCCGGTTTCAACTTCTGCGGATTTTCTCGCTGTTCCTGATGTATCACCTTTTAAACCGGGTTCAGTATACGTTACTTCTAACACAACATGATTAGGCAATTCTACACCGATAATAGCGCCCTCATACACATCAATCTCAACATCCATTTCCTCTTTTAAATAATTAACAGCATCGCCTAATTCCTCAGCGGATACGGGATTTTGCTCATAGCTTTCAGAATCCATGAAAATATAAGATTCTCCATCCTTATATAGATATTGAGCTGTCCGTTTCTCAACAAAAACATCATCAACTTTATCATCAGAGTTGAAAGTCATATCAACTATACTGCCTTTATTAAGGTTTCTCATTTTAGTACGTACGTAGGCTTTACCTTTTCCGGGTTTGTGGTGTTCATATTCAATACAAGCGAATAAATCGCCATCAACTTTAATAACTTTTCCACGTCTTAATTCGTTAACAGAAATCAATTTTCTCTCCTGAATAGTTAGTTAAAATGTTAATATAAGCAATGTTTAATAAAAGTCAAATGCATATTATTTTTTGTTTTGGTAAATCTGTAAGCCACTGAGGAGATTCTGAGCGTAAAACCACCATATCTTCTATTCTTATTCCGAATTTTCCGGGTAAATAAACTCCGGGTTCATTGCTGAATACCATTCCGGTTTTTAATTTACCTTTGCTTAGATAAGAAATGCGCGGCTGCTCATGAACTTCAATTCCAATGCCATGGCCTAATCCATGCTGAAAATATTCACCAAGTTTATTTTGGGAAATATAATCTCTGGCAGCCTTATCAACGTGATTAACATCAACTCCGGGTTTAATAGCATTAAATGCTCTAAGCTGAGCTTCAAGAACAATTTTATATATTTCCTTGAAACCCTGAGGGATTTTACCGAAACAAAACGTTCTGGTCATATCACTGTTATAATTTTCAAAATTTGCGCCCATATCAATTAATACTACGTGACCGTGTTGCAATTTAACTTCATGACTGGGAACTCCATGTGGAAAAGCAGAGCGTTCACCAAAAAGAATTATGGGTTTAAAAGCGGTGTCGAGTGCGCCTTTGAGTTTCAAAACATATTCCAGTTCCACAGCGGCATCTCTTTCACTAATACCGGGTTTTAAAAACTTAATAATATACAAAAACGCATCTTCAGCGATTGTTATAGCTTTTTTAATTTTCTGTATTTCCGTTCTGTCTTTAAGTACACGCATACTCATTACTGTTTCATTGTCAGTAATTAGTTCGGTATCGGGTAATTCTTTTTTTATATTCAAATAAGTATCATAAGTAACGCGTTTTGCATTTATTTTTAATTCTTTTATTTTTTCTTTTTTCACGAATTCTTTTAATCCGTTAATTAAAGAATTTTTCACCTGATATATATTTTTACCAAAAATATCTTTATATTCACCATAGTAACGGGAATCAGTAAAAAATACAAAATCATGTTCCAAAACTAATAGTGCGCCAAAACTGCCCTTATAACCACATAAATATATTAATTCAGAAGAGTCATCGGTAAAATACGGTAAATTTAATTTTTTCTGTAATTTTTTTATTCTGTCAAATCTCATTATTATCCACCGGAGGGTAATTTTTTAATTCTGATATAATTGACTGCTGCCAGCTTTTTTACCGCGGCGTTTTCTTGCATAATATATTAATTTTGCGACCTGTTTTTTTATTTTATTAAATAAATCTTTCGTGATTATTCTCTGTCCGGCAATGTATGCATCCATATTTGCAGATTTTCTAATTGTATAAATTATATAATCTATCTGGTTTAATTCGTTCAATACCTGGCTTTGTGTTTCACGGGATAAAAGAATCTGTTTTAGCAAAGTATTTACTTTTCCGCGGGTTAGTTTTTCCGATACTTTCTCAACCTTTTTGCCCCCTGATAGATATACTTTCTTAATAATGGTTCTGGTTTTCAACCTCATGCTTTGATAATAAATTTTAATATAAATTTTTATATCAGCCATAGCTTTAATATTCTTATCATATGTAAGATTCCAGTAAAAAGTATGGCTGCGGCCTTTTCTTAAATTCGTTTTAGTTTGTATGGAATTAATTATTCTGGAATTCCGCATAAAACGGGGATAACTTAAAATTGCTTTAACTATGCGAAATTTAGTTTTGCCTGTATTTTTTACCTTGACTTTAATTCTTAACGGAGGATACTGCCTTGCGTCAGGTATTTCCGTTTTAATTACATACCCTGTTTTAACTCTAATAATTTTATCTGTTACTCCGACAATTAAAACAGCGTTATATTCTTTTGCAGGGATCATCCTTCCAAAATTATAGTAGAATCCCATAGCGGCATCAAGTTTTCTTGAGCCTGCCGCAAAAGAAGCGCCTTTTTTACTTTTAAACTCAAATTTAGAAGCAACGAATTTATTATACGCAGCTAACAATATTTTATACGGTTTAATAGAACCGGGTATACGCGTTTTTATAAAACACCTGAGAACAGGTGAATTGAAATCATTAATTATATTCAAATGAGAAGGGATATATTTCTTAAACTCGGTTTCGCGCCTGATATTTTTTCCGTTTGATGTTGAAAAAGCAAAATTACCCGTTGTTTCTAAATCAGTATCCAAAACATATCTTAACCGGATATTATGCGCTTTTTCGTCATTATTTTTAATCCTAAATTCTATTTTTATGGCATTCTTTTTATTCGTTTCGGGAATCGTATAAATGCTTACGATTTGCTGTAATATTATATTATCAGGAAGCTTTACAGAACATATCAATTTATTGCCGTCTTCTTGAATCCTTTTAGTAAACTCGGATTCTGAATTAATAACGTATATCTTTCCGTCAATAGCAACGGATATAAAACTTGTAAACGGAATCGTACTGCTTTTTGTAATATTCTTGTTCTCATCGCCCTTAACTTTTAAACTGCCTTGCGTAGTTTTGATATATATTCTGCCTGTGCTTTTTTCACCATATACAGAAAGATAATTATTAAATAAAACTTGAGAATAGGATGAACATGCAAATAGCGTAAGAATAATTATAGTAAAATAGATTTTTTTCATTTCCTACTCACCACTCTTTTTAATCTTAATTTTTTTCATAACTTTACTCAAATTCATAAGCAACAATATTCGCTCTTCTTTTTTTTGCAGTTCCCTGCTTAATTCGGTTAATGTACTGCGTTTTAATGACAGCAGCCTGTCTTTAGTAAGAAGTAATTTATGAAAAGCCATTAACTCTCTTCTTAACCCGGTTAATTCTCTTTCCCTTTTTTCAAGTAAACGAAGCCGGGATTCCAGTTTCCTCAAATCTTTTACTGAAAGATTTTTTATTCCTTTGAGTAATTCATATCTCAACTTACGCGCAAATCCGCTGTCAGAAGGATAATACGTTCTATCGGAAGGAAAACTAATATCCGGAATACTTTCTTGTGTTTTTCTTCCGGTATTAGGTTCAGCCGGAGTTCCATTATTTCCGCCCCTATTTTTATTTCCTGTATTTTGTGTTAATTTTCTTTGTCTTTCCAACTCTTTCAGACGTTCAATTTCTCTTTTTAGTAAAGCAATTTGGGCTTGTTTTTCTTTTTTCAACAAGGCAAGCTGTTTATCTTTTTCTGCTTCTCTTTGTTTTGCATTTTCTTTTTCAAGTTCACTTTGACGCAGTTTCTCTTTTTGTAATTCTAATTCTTTTTTCAAAGCAAGTTCGCGTTCTTTTAAGCTCATTCTTTCTCTTTCAAGTTCCCGTTGACGTTCACGCTCTTTTTCCTTTTCTTTTTGCCTTTGACGCTCAAGCTCTTTTTGTTTGGAAATCAATTTCTGTTTTTCAAGTTCTCTTCTTTGACGTTCCAATTCTTTTCTTTCACGCTCTAATTCTTTCTGACGTTCACGTTCTTTTCTTTGCCTCTCAAGTTCTTTTTGCCGTAAAATTTCCCGCTGTCTTTCAATCTCTTTTTGACGCTCCAATTCTTTTAAACGCGCTATTTCTGCCAAACGCTCACGCTCTTTTTCCCGGATTTTTGCTTTTTCCGCTTCAAGTAATGCTCTTCTTTCTTCTTCTGTTAATCCGTTATTATTTATAGTAATCCGCCTATTATTATCAATGGGCTTAAACTTTTCAGGAACGCCGGTATATCCCCCGGGTGTTTTTTTCAAATAACCAAGGCTGATTAACCTCATTCTGGCATCAACATAACGTTTTGAATTCTTATAATACCATGTAACTCTGCGGAATTGATTAACAGCGCTGTATTTATCACCTTTAAGCAAATATATTTCTCCGCTTAGAAATATGGCTTCACTTAAAAATTCCCTGTCACTGAACTTTTGCTCGATGTATTTATACACTTCAATAGATTTATTATAATTTTTTGAAAGGCTGTAAGTTTTGCCTATTTCCAATAACCCTTCTTTATAATACCGGTTAATAGGGGTATTTCTAAACAATTGATATAGATAATATTCAGCTTTATTAAAATCATTCATAAGATTATAGCATTTACCTAACAATAAATATACTTTTGATCTCAATATTACACGCCTGTTAATAGAACGGTTTTTCAATGCATCAAGCAAATATATTGTACTTGCTCTATAATTCCCGGTTTTATAATAACGAACCGCTTTATTATAACTGATTTTTAATAACCTTGAATTTGCAAAAACTGCAGTTCCAATAAATAAAGATATTAATATAATAACTATTTTTTTCATCTTATTGCCCCTGATTAATGTGAGTTATTGCTGCATTCATGGCAAGATAATAACTTTGCTCGCCGAATCCTGTAATTTGCCCTACTGCAATATCTCTGATAAAAGATTTATGACGGAATTCTTCACGCTTGTAAACATTTGACATATGAACTTCAATCACGGGTATATTTACAGCGAGAATAGCATCTCTTATCGCAACCGAAGTATGTGTATAAGCTCCGGGATTAATAATAAGAAGACTGCTATCAAAACCGTGTTTATGAATAAAATTTATTATTTCACCTTCAATGTTTGACTGAAAAAATGACAAACTTATTCCGTTGTCTTTAGCAATATTCTCAAGTTTGATATTTATTTTATCCAAAGAGGTAGCGCCGTAAATGTTTTTCTCACGTTTTCCCAGCAAGTTCAAATTAGGCCCATGTATTACCAATACTCTTTGCAAAATTTTACCTCTTTTCGTAATATATTTTTAAAAAAACTTTTTTCAATCTCAAATTTATGCTAAGTTTATGTCTAGATTATCGACATAAATATATTTAAATCTGAAACTTATTTAACAATGGAGAATTTCATGTTTAAAAAACAACACCCCTTAATTTTTGAAATTGAAATGGATGAAGATATTGCAGTAATTAAACTCGGCGGAAGATTAGACGCAACGAATATTGAAGGGGTAACAGATAAATTCAACGATGTAATTGAAAATAAAAGCACTAAGATAATAATTGATTTAAGCGAACTTAATTATATTTCCAGTATATGGCTGGGAGAATTTATGTCATTTACCCGTATGGTAGACAGACATAATGGTAAAGTTGTTTTAATAAATATGGATGCTAAAATTTTACGCGTTTTCGACGTATTAGGATTTACTGATAATTTTACTATTCTTGATAACTATGATGAAGCGAAAAAAATAATTAATCAAGATTAAATATAAGAATTAATCATATTGCGGTAATTTAAAGCGCTTTCTCTTGCTTTGCGCGCAAAATCATCTTCACTTGAAGCAAAAATCACTTTACGCGAAACGTTTATTATTCCAAGCCCCTGATTAATTTTTGCATTTTTTACAACTTTTTCAACATCTCCGCCTTGAGAACCTATACCAGGAATTAAAAATATCATATCATCACCGAGTTCACGTAATTCTCTTAATTCTTCAGCATGAGTTGCGCCCACTACAACGCCTAAATTTCCATTGCTTTCATGATTCCATTTTGAAAGTTTGTTCATCACATTCACATATAGTGTTTTTCCGTCAGATTTAAGATACTGAAAATCCTGTGAACCGGGATTTGAAGTTAAACAAAGCGCAAAAACATATTTTTCCGTTCTGCTTAAAAATGGAAGAACACTATCTTCTCCCATATAAGGATTTATCGTTGTAGCATCCGCATTCATTTCGTTAAATATACCCGTTGCATACATCTTTGCAGTATTGCCGATGTCATTTGATTTAATGTCTAAAATAACGGGAATTTCATCAGGGATATATTCTATTGTCCGTTTTAAACTTTCAAGACCCTTTAAGCCGTACGCAAAATAAAAAGCAAAGTTAGGTTTATATGCACAGACAAGGTCTTTAGTCGCATCAATTATAGCTTTATTAAAAAGGAATATACTATCGTTCTCATTCTTCAAACTCTCAGGAAATTTATCTAAATTTACATCAAGCCCAACACAAAGATATGATTGATTTTTTTCTGAAATACTTTTAAACTTGTCTCTAAAATTACTCATCTTCGTTGCTCACAGCCGTAACATCGGAAACAGAATCCTCATCGTTTAAATTAACGATATTCACGCCGATTGCAGTCCTGCCCATGGTACGTAAATTATGCGCTTCAATCTTAAGTATCATACCCGATGTCGTTACAATGAGTATTTCATCTTTATCACAAACAGGATGAATTGCTGACACAGGGCCGGTTTTATCATTAGTTTTCATATAAATTTGGCCGCCTGTTCCTCTGCCATGCGGGGTAAAGTTTTTAAAGTTAACGAGTTTACCTATACCTTTTTCGCTGATTACAAAGAGTTTTTTCCCTGATTCAACTTTAATAAATCCGCATACTTTATCATCTTTTTTAAGCCTGATACCTTTAACACCACGTGCTGTCCGTCCCATTGCGCGCAAGTTGGAATTTTTAAACCTTAAGGCATATCCCGCTCTTGTGCAAACCATAATATCATCTTTTCCGCTTGTATGAACTGCTGAAACAAGGTAATCATCTTTATCCAAATCAACTGCTATAATACCCCGTGCTTTTGCATTGATAAAGTCTTCAATAGTAACTTTCTTAACAATCCCGTTAGCTGTACCGAGAATAATGCTTGATTTATCATCAAAAGTTCTTACCGGTAAAACAGCTTTAATTTTTTCACCTGATGCAAGATTTAATAATAATTTTACACTACGGCCCTTAGCCGTTCTTGAACCTTCAGGAATTTCATGCACTTTGATATAAAACGCTTTTCCTTTATTTGTGAAGAACATTATATAATCATGTGTAGAAGCCAGGTATAAATGGCTCATTTCATCAGTATCTTTAATATTAGCGCCTTTAACGCCTTTTCCGCCCCGCTTTTGTTTTTTATACGTTGAAATGGGCAGGCGTTTAATAAAACCGTTTTGGGAGATTGTAACAGCAACGTCTTCTTCAACAATTAAATCTTCTGCTTCAAACTCTTCAATCTCTCCTTTAAGTTCTGATAAACGTTTATCTCCGTATTTTTCTTTCATTTCAGAAAGTTCATCTTTTATAATCTGATATTGTTTATCATCGCTTGCTAATATTGCTTTTAATTCTTTAATAAGTTTTTCTAATTCAGCGTATTCTTTTTCAAGTTTCTCACGTTCCAAACCGGTTAGAGTTTTAAGCTGCATATCCAGAATAGCCTGAGCCTGTATATCAGTAAACTTGAAACGTTTCATTAAACGTTCTTTAGCTTCTGCAGTATTCTTACTTGAACGGATTATTTGAATAATCTCATCAATATTGTCAAGAGCAACTAAAAGCGCTTCAAGAATATGCATTCTTGCTTCGGCTTTTTCAAGGTCAAACTTTGTCCGGCGGACGATAATTTCTTTACGATGAGCAACGTAGTATTTAATAATATCTTTTAGATTTAATGTTTTAGGCTGGCCGTCTACTAAAGCGACCATATTATAATTAAAATATGATTGCAAGGAAGTATGAGCATACAACTGATTTAACACCGTTTTAACATTAGTGTCTTTTTTCAGGATAATAACAACCCGCATACCTTCCCGGTTTGACTCATCCCTTAAATCAGATACACCGTCTATTTTTTTATTTTTAACAAGGTTTGCAATACTTACAACCAAATCAGCCTTATTTACTTGATAAGGAATTTCAGTAACAACAATTGCTTCCCTGCCCCGTTTCAATTCTTCTATTTCTATTCTTGCTCGTACAGTAACCCGCCCGCGTCCGGTTTCAAAGGCTTTTTTAATACCTTTTTTACCGTAAATAATCGCTGATGTAGGAAAATCAGGCCCTTTAATATATTTCATTAATTCTTTTATGGTTATATCAGGGTTATCAATAAAAGCGTGTATGCCGGAAATAACCTCATTTAAGTTATGAGGAGGAATATTCGTTGCCATACCAACGGCAATACCACCTGCTCCGTTTACTAGAAGGTTTGGAATACCGGCAGGAAGAACAATTGGCTCCTGTTTGGTATCATCATAATTTGGCATCCAATCTACAGTGTTTTTTTTCAAATCCTTAAGCATTTCAGCAGTAATTTTCTGCATCCTGCTTTCAGTATACCTCATTGCTGCCGGAGGATCACCGTCAACACTGCCAAAGTTACCCTGTCCATGTACAAGCGGATAACGCATTGAAAAATCCTGAGCTAAACGGACTAAAGTATTATAAATAGCCGCATCCCCGTGTGGATGGTAATTACCCATTACATAACCAACAGTTCTTGCACATTTTACATGCGGGCGCTCAAATGTATTGTTTTGTTCAAATTGAGAGTATAAAATTCTGCGGTGAACGGGTTTTAATCCGTCTCTAACATCGGGTAATGCTCTTGAAACAATAACGCTCATCGCGTAAGTTAAATAAGACTCCCGTAATTCGTCTTCAATATATTTATCAATAATATTGCTGCTTTCTGCCATATATTCTACCTAAATTTTAGTTTAAAAGAGTAGTAAATATACTAAAAAGCCTGAATCTTTTCAAGCAAACCTTATGAATAAATCCGCCTAAAATTAAGTTATTTTTACAATTATGGAAATATTATTATTGTCTATAATAACTAAAATTATTTTAGGAATTAAAATAAGTGTATTATATATTCACATTCTTGGTAAGAATGTTTATGTAAAAGGCATTATTTTACGTATATTTACAATCGTCTAAAAAATTTAAACTTTATAAAAAATATTTTTATTATTGTTTGAATGAAAAATTTTCATTAGGTTTAAAAAACCATAATAGTCGGGGAATATATGGATTGTTATATTATTAGACATGGAACCGCTGTTGACAGAAGTTCTGCTATTAAAGAATATGACCGCTATCTTACTGATGAAGGCAAGAAAAATATTAAAGGCGTTGGCTTAGGCCTAAAAAAAATCGGGGTTGAGTTCGATTTAATATTATCCAGCCCTTTAGTCAGAGCAAAACAAACTGCTGAAATTATTGCGGAACAGACAAATTATCCATTAGACAAAATTAAATACACAGATTATCTTGAAATAGGAAATGACTGGAAAAAAGCTTTTGATTTAATCGGACAGGAAGAAAAAGTCTGTTTTGTAGGCCATAACCCTATGCTAACCGAAATGGTTGCATCATTAATATGCGGCGAAACGGAAAATAATACTCCGGTTAAAAAAGGAACTGTTTGCAAAATCAGCCTGATTTCCAAAAAAATACTAAACGGCGAGTTAAAATGGTTTATTCCCAGCAGTGTTTTTAATAAATTAATTTAACAAAACCTATCTATTTTCTTAATCATAATATTACCAGTACAAAAAAATGAATAAAAATAAAATAACCGATAATTCAATTTTTGGCATTGATTTTTTTATACGCTTCTGTTAAGGTATTAACCGATAAAGTTAAAGTTATTGGATGCAATATGAAAATTAATTTAAAAAAAATAAAAGAAACAAAATACAAAGATTTTATTAACGTAATGTTGTTTTTTGCCGGTTTGCCTCTATTAATCTGGGTAATAAGCGTTCTAACAAACTATTTCTTTTTAGGCAGGGAGCGCACAATAAAAGAAAACATTAAAATAGTAAAAAACCTTACTGAAAACGTTGCAATGGTTCATAGAGAAATTTTCCATAAAAAACAAGGAAGATATAACCCCCGTGTGGTTGAATTTAATTACTATTCTGAACGGTTAAAGGATTATATTACAATCAATGTATATCTGCCTCCCGGATATATCTTAAATCAACACACTAAATCATACCCTATCGTATATTATCTACACGGCGCTTTTGACGGAGAAAAAGACCATTGGTTTACAGTTGATAGAAAAGAATCAAAAAGCGCTCATGCTGAGTTATCTGCAACGGAAATGATTATGAAAAACGATATAAAAGAAGTAATAATGGTTGCGCTGGATGAACCCGGAGGTTACTTTACTACTGTTAAAAAAGGAAGAGATTTTGAAAAAGCATTTTTAAACGAAATCATGCCTTATATTGAATCAACGTTTAATGCATCGGGAGAAAGAGCAATAACAGGGTTATCTTCCGGCGGTTATTATGCAATTTACTTTGCTGTCAAATACCCTAAACTTTTTCAACACGGCGGAGCTACTTCTGGAAGCTTTTTTTTAGGAAGCAAATCAAGAAGTATACTTACAATAATGAAAAAATATAGAAAAAATCTGGATAAGCTCAAAGGATTATATTTTGATATGGGAAATAATGACCCGGGAAATTCTCATTCAAATTTAATTATTTATAATTACCTTATTAAAAATAAAATCAGGTCACGTCTTGATTTTGTTGAAGGCGGCCACTCATTTCAGGTATGGAGAGGGCATCCGAAAAGGTTTTTAAAATTTTGCTTTAATGCAAAACCGGTTACCGCAAAAGACAGCAAACAAATTAATTAATTTTCATCTTCAGCAATTGTTAATGAATTTTTCTCTTCTTTAACTTTAAACATGCTTAAAACGCTGTCAAGTTTATTTACTACGTTTTTATTCTTATTGTTTTCTTCCCTTATATTGTCAATCGCCTGCATAATATTTGAAGAATGGCTATGTCCCTGCTGTACAGCTTCATGAATTAAATTTGATATATTTTTTAAGTTAACTACAACGTCAGATATTTCATTATTTGCAACTTTTTGCTCTCTGATTGCTATTTTTACTTCTTCGGTAATACTAACCAAAGAAGTCATTGAATTTAGAATTTCTTTAACGCTAACAGATTGTTGATTCATTGCAGTAGAAATTTCAGTATTTATTTTATTGGTTTGATCAACATCTTCAAGAATTCTGTTTAATCCGGAAATTGCGGAAGTAGTTAATTCCGCGGTTCTTTCGATTTTTTCAGTTATTTCTACGACAAGATTAGTAATCTCTTTACCCGAGGAAGCACTATTTTCAGCAAGTTTTCTAATCTCATCAGCTACAACGGCAAAACCTTTTCCATATTCACCCGCGTGGGCAGCCTCAATCGCGGCATTCATAGCCAAAAGGTTTGTCTGCTCCGCAATTCCGGTAATGAGGTCTACAATTTCGCTGATTTGTTGAGACGAATCTTCAATCTCATGAATTGCGTCAATTGATTTCTGAATAGCATCACCGCCTTCGGTAGCGACTTTGGATAAACTTATGGCAATATTATTTGCCTGCTTTGCCGTTTCTGCTACAGCATTCACGCTTGACGCCATTTCTTCAATTGATGATGAAGACTGCTCAACTGCTGCCGCCTGATTCTCAATATTAGTCGAAATTGAGTCTACAGAATTAATCATTTCTGTTACCGCGGCTGTTGTTTCTTGAACGGCTTTGTCTTGATTTTGCATATTCTCGTTGATTTCATTTACAACACCGACTAATTCATCAATTTTGGAAGTTGATTCACTAATTGTTGATGATAAAACGTCTGTAGTTCCAGTAACTTCATCAGATGATTTTTTAATATTCCCCACAATAGTCCGGATATTTCCTAAAAACTCCATAAAGGAAACAGACAACTCCCCTATTTCATCTTTTGAACCGATTTTTATATCTTTTGTTAAATCACCTTCAGCAATTTCTTTAAATACTGTTTTTATTTCAGTAAGCGGCCTTAACATTCTTCTAAGTAAAAATGAAATAAGTATGTTTACAAGTAACATAGCAACGAATAAAATACCGGTTAATTGAATTGTTCCGATTAAAGCTTCTTTTTGAATATCATCAAAATATAAGCCCGTGCCGATAAACATGTTTTCATTTAGCTTTACCGTAAAAGAAAGTTTTTCATATAAAGTCGGGCTGTTTTTATATTTAGGCCACCAATAGGAAATAAATCCGCCTTTAGGATATTTTTCAACCACTTTAGCATGTTCTCTTATTATATAATTACCTTTTTTACCTTTTAAATTCCAGAGGCTCTGCCCAATTTTATTTTTCAATACATTATGTGCCAATAGAGTTCCGTCCATCTTATAAACATAAAAATAACCGTTTTTTGAATAATTGTATTTGTTGACATAATTAAAAAACACTTTATTAATCTTTTCCCTGCCGACATCAGTTAAAGTTTTTCCGATACAATCATAAACATTTTTAGCGCTGGTTATATGAGATTTAATGAGGGTTTTTCTTTCGTTAATCAGCCCGGCTGTAAATATCCCACGGAGAAGAAATATAAAACCAATAATAACGGGAAGTAAAATGGATAAAAACATTATATTTATTTTTGAAGCAATAGACAGTTTTCTATTAAATAGACTCAATTGTAACCTCCGAAAATTTCAAATAAAAATATCCTATAATATTTTCGAATAAGACATTATAAAACTAATGAATATTTTCAACAATTTCATTATTTTTATGAAATCTTAGAAAATTTATATAAAATAAAGTTTTGCAATTAATAATATAGATAAAAACAAGCGAAAATAAACAAAACCTTAAAAACGTAAATGCAAGAATGTTATTTCTAAATAAACTTAAATTATCAAAAAATGTATAAGTATACACCGGAAATAAATAGTTGCTTAAACAATCAATAATATTAAGAAAAAGTAACTGAACAACGAATAGAATAAGTATAAACAACATTGATTTAAAAAAATGCTTTTTCACCAAAGCAAATGAATTCTTTAATGATAAAATAGAATTATTTTCACTAAATAATTCGATAGGATAAAATAACATAAACGTACTTAATATTAACCCGGGAATAATAAATAAAGAAAACAATAATTCAAACAACGAACAAATTATTAGTACCGGAATCAAATAATATGATTTTTTTAAAAACAAAAACAAAATGCTTTTAAAAGAATAATCTTCACCCTTGTGATTTTTTATAATAATTATAGATGTAAAAGAATATAAAATAGGAACTAAAAACGTAAAAACTATAATTATTGGAGTATAGTAAAGCAGGGAACTTTTCAATGCAGAAGAAGATTTCAAAAACATTTTGATGCCGGCTGAATTAAAATTGAATAGGTATAATAATAAGATTAATATTACTGAAAAAAATATATATATTAAAAAAAAGGGTATAAATATTCTTTTAAAATCTTTAATTAAGTAAATAAAAGAATTTTCAAGTATATTTTGAATTTTTATTTTTTTAGGTTCCACAGTACTATTTATACATTAAATTACATTTGTGTCAATAAAAAAATATAATTGACTTTTTTACGTTATAATTATATAAAATTGGCATAATAAAATTTTAACGGACTGACTATTGAAAAACTATATACTAAAAAGGTTGCTATTAATAATAGTAACAATCTTCGGCATATCCATAATAACTTTTGTAATCACCAGGCTTGCGCCGGGCGACCCGTTTTCTAAAAAAGAAAATATGCT
Organism: uncultured Spirochaetia bacterium; assembly: GCA_937960625.1. GTDB lineage: Bacteria > Spirochaetota > CALGPD01 > CALGPD01 > CALGPD01 > CALGPD01. The sequence goes on from CALGPD010000229.1 coordinate 21,451, forward strand.
GTCTTCAAAATCCTCTCAAGCATTAACCGAAGAAAATATCAGGCAAAACAAAAAAATATACGGATTTGATAAACCCGTTATTCTAAATTTCAGATTTAATGATAAAAATACTAATATGGAAAAACTCATTGCTGATTTTAAAAAAGCCAATGAAGTAAGAAAAAAATCTATAGAAAAAGAAATTGATGAACTTGCAGCAGTTGCAGTGCCGTTTTTAATAAAATACATTGATAATAAAATTTATTCGAATTTATGTATTAAAAGCCTTGAAAAAATAAATCTTGATTTACATCCAACAAGAATGGTCAGAAAAAAATTAATAAACATTTTTCCATTTTGGAACTATCTAAAACGATCAAAAAAACAAAAAATATATTACTGGAAAAAATGGTGGAAAAATAACCGGAAGAAATTTACCCGTATGAATGCAGAAAAAACAATTAAATCTTATATAAAAACGGGAAAAAACATCAAACAAGTTTTGCAATTCGGAACATTATGCACCGAATATTTAATAAATAAAATAGATAATAGCGATATCAATATACAGATAAAAGCGACAGAAGCATTATCAATTATACTTAAAAAAAGTTGGATAATAAAAAATACCGCTAAGAAAAAAGAACGTGTTTTACTTGTGTACAGATGGAAATCATGGTGGAAATACAATAAAGAGCGTTTTGTTACTTATCCGTGGTATAAAGATTTCTTTAGAATCTTTTCAAATACACAGTACGGAATGTGGTTAGGAAAAATAATTACTTTTGATTTTGATGAATCATATACTTATAAACGCCCTGTTCTTGAACTTATTGCCGAGCGGCTGCCCATATCAATTCAACTATCTATGTTTTCAATAATTTTAACTTATCTTTTATCCATACCGTTAGGAATTTTTTCAGCAACGCATAAAGATAAACCAGCAGATAAAATCACAACGGTTTCACTTTTTATTTTATATTCATTACCCACGTTCTGGGTTGCAAGCATGTTATTAATGTTTCTTACAGGCGGCGGCGGTTTCCCGGATATTTTTCCCGCAAGATATTTACATTCAATCGGCGCGGAAAATTTTACTTTCTCGCATTATGTTTTAGACTGGTTATGGCATTTAGTTTTACCCGTTTTCACTTTGACTTACAGTTCCCTTGCATATTTATCAAGGCAAATGCGCGTTAGTATGCTGGATGTAATTAATCAGGATTATATACGCACGGCAAGGGCAAAAGGTTTATCAAAAAAACTCGTTATTTATAAACATGCATTGAAGAATGCTTTAATTCCGATAATAACAATTCTTGCAGCAATCCTTCCTGTTTTAATTGGAGGCAGTATAATTATCGAAGAAATCTTTTCAATTAACGGGATGGGTAGGCTTGCATTCGAAGCAATATTAAACAGGGATTATCCGGTTATTAATGCAATTGCTTTTTTCAGCGCATTTTTAACTTTAGCCGGTATTTTACTCGCGGATATTTTATACGCGGTAGTTGACCCGAGAATAAAATTTACAGGGAGCAAAATTTGACAGAGGGCAGTTTTAACGAAAACGTTGTAAAGCAGTTTAAAAAAAACAAATTGGCAAAAGCCGGAGGATATGTAATTCTATTTCTATTCTTTATTGCTATTTTTGCTCCTCTGCTTGCGAATAATAAGCCTATTTTTATTTACGCATCATTAAAGCAAAAGTATGAAAAAAAATATAATAACGTAAAATTCCTGCTCCAGTCAATGTATGTAAAATCATCCAAACTAAAAACAGAAAAAGATAAAAAAATACTAAAAAATGCATTGGCTACATTACTAAACACAACGCATAGTATGAAAAATCTGATTGTAAAAAAAGAACAGGCAAATTTTACAAAGCTTAAAAATAGGATTAAAACCGGATTTCAAAATATTTTATTAAAAACGGAAAAACAAAACATTAAACCCGCGAGAGCAGCAGGTATTAATTTTACAAAACGTTTTCATCCAAAAAAAATCAAGTTAAGTAAAAAATTCTATATGCCCGCTATTGCTGCTTTAAGCTGGCTGGACATATTTTTCATGTCGATTTTTATATTAACGTGTTTCTACCGTAAAATAAAGAAACTCGTTGAATTGACAATATCAAAAAGCAAAATATTTACCAGAGATGCTAAAGCTGTTTTAATAATCAGTTTTATATTAATTCCTGCAATACTTTTCAGTTTTATCTGGGGAGTATCCGGGTCCAAGGTTACAGACAATTTTAATTATAAAGCAGCATTGAAAGATTTAGACTCATCAGACTTTTATATGATGCCTTTAGTCCCTTACGGAGAAAATGAAAACATACTTGAACATTCAAGAGAAGCTCCAACATGGTTATTATCATCTAAAATTAAAAAACAACGTAAATATTGGCATTGGCTTGGAACCGATACTAATGGGCGTGATGTCCTTGCAAGAATTATTTACGGTTCGAGAATTTCCATGAGTGTAGGCTTTGTAGCAGTTTCAATCTACGTTCTAATTGGAATCATATTAGGTTCAATTGCCGGCTATTATAGAGGGTGGGTAGATATTTTAATATCAAGGTTTATTGAAATCATGATGACATTCCCCGTATTTTTCTTAATACTAATAGTGCTTGCCATGTTAAAACCCTCTATTATGAACATAATGGTTGTTATTGGTGTTACAGGATGGACAGGAATTGCAAGGCTGACACGAGGTGAATTCCTTAAACTCGTGGGCAGAGATTTCGTTATTGCTGCTAAAGCGCTTGGAGCAAAAAGCGGCAGAATTATTTTCAAACATATTCTTCCTAATGCATTAGGCCCTGTACTCGTTGCCGCTACCTTTGGAGTTGCGGGAGCAATATTAACGGAATCAGCTTTATCGTTCCTAGGGTTCGGAGTGCCGCAGCCGACAGCCTCATGGGGAGATATATTAAACAACGGAAGAAACTCTATTCATGCAACATGGTGGTTAACTATTTTCCCTGGATTTATGATATTCTTAACCATTACAGCGTATAACCTCGTTGGAGAGGGTATCAGAGACGCGATGGACCCGAGATTAAAAAAATGATTCTAACTTTTTTCTGCGTATGCTTTTAGTTTTTCAACAGCTTGTTGAGTCTGAGTTGCTAATAACTTTCTTGCTTCGTTTTGATTTTGATTATCAGGGCATTCAATTATTTCATCAATATGCAAAACAACTTCTACTTTATTCAATGTTAAGAACTTAAAAAGATGTGAAGCAAAAGTCATCTCACCATACCAGCAGACCTTATCAAGTAATTCTCTTCCCGGCTTATTATTTCCATTTATTATTTTATATTCTGTATAAACCGGCCTTACTCTTGATCCTGTTTCCACAACTGCTTGAAATAAAGAAGATTTAAACGGCAATAGATGGCTTCCGTCTGTGGTTGTTCCTTCAGGAAATATCAAAATATTAATATTTTGATTAACAACTTTAACAATTTGCTTTATATATTTTTTTGCTTTAGTCGTTTTACTTCGGTCAATAAATATTGTGCCCGCAAGCATTGCCAGCAATCCTATAACAGGCCATTTTTTTACATCATGGCGGGAAACAAAAATAATCGGAAAACGGGAATATAAAATTATTATATCAAGATAACTTTGATGATTTGAAACAAAAAATACACCTTTTTCAGATGGATTACCGTCAATAACGACTTTAACCCTAAAGATAAAAGTCAGGCCCCGACTCCAAAATATGCCTAAAAACGACGTTACTCTTCGTTTATCCATAAAAGGCATTACTAAAATAACGCATATTAAGGTAACGATACCAGATAGAATAGAATG
>CALGPD010000230.1 GCA_937960625.1 uncultured Spirochaetia bacterium
ACGCGGTGGAATAACCGTCAATAATCCAAACGAGTTTTCCGTTAACAATTGAAATATAAGGTTTTCCTAATAGCAAAAACGGATACAATTCTTTCACTCTTTGAATAATATTTCTTCTATATAATAACTTGCTGTTATTTTTAAGTTCTTTTGTATAGTAAAGTTTAAAGCCGTCCGTGTTCCATGCAATGAGAAACTTGTGCTTATTTATATTTATTCCGGTTTTGCCTTTATACGTTGTGAATTTATTTTTATCACCTTCAGGATAATCAAACTCTTTTTGATTAGTATCAACGAAAACGTAGTCATTAGTAGACATACCGTGGTAAATTCTAGGGTTAAACTTTCCGATTTTACTGTTTACCGGAATATCTTTTACAGTATAAATAGGCTCACCTGACGAACTAAACGCGTTTACGGGAAACATAACAGTGCCGTAGCCATGAGTATAAGAGAAATGTCTGTTAATCCAAGTGTTGGCGTTTTCCGGCAGCCGTTTTAAATCAATTTCCCTTGCGCTAATCATAACCTGCCTTAATTGTCCGTCAATTTTATACTGATCAATATAAATCGGGCTGAATTTATAATAAGGCCTGAATCTTTGCAGCTGCTCAATAACATCGTGTGCCGCGCGGTAATCATGAAGCCTGATATTTTTTAACGTTGAATCGTTTTGTTTCAACGTGTTTTGGGTTAAATCACCGGGATTAACGTGAACGGTTTTTATTTTATCAATACCGTAAGATTTCCTTGTCATATTGATTTTATATTCAATGTATTTCTTCTCGTATTTAAACTCGTTGGTTTTAATTACGGTTGACTGCATGATCGTTGGGAATAACCGCACTGCAAGTAAAAACAATATAAAAGCCGAGCCGAATACAACGCCTAATGTTATAAGCAACTTTTTGATTGATTTCTTTATAAAAATTAAAGCAATAACGCCCAAAGTGGCTAAAACGAAAACTATTTGAGAAAACGTATATGCAGGAATGGTATATTTTATACCTTTAGCTCCGGTTGAACCTGCTATTAATGACCATTTTTCTATGCTGAAAGCCCAAATTTGAGTTAATAAAAATAATGAAAGCATTATGAGAAAATGTGTTTTACCCACTTTGATTAACCGCGGGTCAGCAAATTTTTCCTTTTCATGTTTCATTCCGATTACGCCGGAATAGAACATAAACACAGCGAATGTTAAAATAAATAAAAATGCGGAAAGGTTGTTTTGAATTGAATTAATAATGGGAAATTTATATATGTAAAAACTTACGTCCTTTTTAAATACAGGATCTAGAACACCGAAATTTACTCCGTGTTTAAATAGAAGCACATCTTCGGAAGATAAACTCGCTCTCATAAACAGGCCTAAAATTACCGCGGTTACTAACGAGATAACGAGAATTGATAAAGTTGCAAACTTATTCATTTTATTAAAAGCGGATTTATACGCAAAAAACAGGTTGATAAAAGTAAAAATAAAAATAGGAATAAAAGCGTAAAAGAAAATCTTTAGGCTTTCCATAAACATTTTGCTGTATACATTGGAATTGAACTGGGATGCCCATAAAACTTCAAAGTTATAGTGTAAAAAGAAAACAACGATAATTTGAAAAATTAATCCTGCTATACCAAAACAAATTGTCAAAATCCCCCTAAGCCGTTTTGTCTTATTAATAACAAGAGCAAGGCCCAAAGATATAATTCCGATCCATACAAAATACAATAAACCGTTAATAAAATTCATCATAAACCCCGTTAAATATAAATGCTTAATTTTAAATATATCACTCCGGGAACGGGTAAGTAAAGCAGATAAGGCAAATATCTGGAAATAATTATACAGTTTTACTTTATAGTAACTGTGATTGGTCATATTTTACGTATATTTATATGATTTTATTAAAAATATTTTACTTTATAGAATTTTTTTTATAACATTTTGTCTTAGCAATTTTTTAAGGTAATTTAAATATTGTTAAAAAATAATTTTAAAAAGGAGGTTTTTAAGCAAATTTAAAATATTTTTTATAGTTTGATGCTATCAAACATGGGAAAGTCCTGTGAGAATCAGGCACAGTCGCGCTACGGTATTGAGTTGTCAGCTCTAAGTCCGATTGCCATGATAGTCATCTACCAATTTTTTGTCGCGTAAACAAAAAGGAGAAAAAATGAATTACAAAACATTAATTACAGGTTTTCCGCGAATCGGAAAAGACAGAGAGTTAAAAAAAGCTCTTGAAAATTATTGGGCAGGAAACATTTCCAATACCCAACTACTTGACATTTCCTCACAAATCAAAAAAAATAACTGGATTTTACAAAAAGAAAAAGGCATTAACTTGATAAGCTGTAACGATTTCAGCCTTTACGACAATATGCTTGATACGGCAGTTATGTTAAATGCCATACCAAAAAGGTTCCGGCATATTGAAAACAAAATTGACAGGTATTTTGCCATGGCAAGAGGGACAAAACATGCTAAAGCCATGGAAATGACTAAATGGTTCAACACGAACTACCATTACATAGTTCCAGAACTAGATGATACAATCGAATTCAAGCTTGATGCTAAAAAAATTATTACCGAATATACGGAAGCAAGAATACTTGGAATAACTCCGAAAATAAATGTAATTGGCCCGCTAACTTTTCTGGAACTTTCCAAGACAAAAGATAATACAAGCAACTATGAATATTATGAGGATATTATTAGCGTATATTCTCAATTAATTCAATCGGTTTCAGAGTTAAGCCCTGTTGTTTATATTCAATTTGATGAGCCGGTTTTTGTAAAAAACCCTTCAAGAAATCAACTTATGTTGTTAAACAAAACGTATAACACATTATCAAACATAAGTGACAGAGTGAGGATTATAGTAACAACGTATTTTGAACATTCAATCGAAGCAACATCAGTGCTGGCGGACACTTCTGTATGGGGAATAGGCCTTGATTTTGTACATGGCCCAAAGAACATCAAAAACCTTGAAATTATTCAAGATAAACATCTCGTTGCTGGGATTGTTGACGGAAGAAATGTGTGGTCAGCTGATTATAATAATGCAATGGAACTTCTGGATGTTATATCCAAAAAAGTAAAGAAAAATAATATTATAATATCAACGAGCTGTTCATTACTACACGTTCCATATAGTATAGAAAACGAGCCTTATAGTGACGTAAAAACGTTATTAAGCTTTGCATATGAAAAACTCGATGAAGTTACAACTATAGCTAAACTTTTTAATTCTGTTGAATTGAATGATACAGAAAAAAAATTCGTTGAACAAAGCAATAAAATTGCACAAGAAAGAAATTCTCTGAGGTACAAGGAGTCTCTTTCAATAATTGATAAGATGAAACAGTTAAAAAGTCATGAAAGGGAGGGAAATTTTGCTCAAAGAAAAAAAATTCAAAAGCAGAAAATAGAACTACCCTTTCTACCCACAACGACTATAGGTAGTTTTCCGCAAACCAAAGAGATAAGGTCTGTGAGGCGGAAATATAAAAAACAGGCAATTTCCAAAAAAGAATATGAGCTAAGTGTAAAAAAATACATTAATGATTGTATTAATTTTCAGGAAAGTATTGGCCTTGATGTTCTTGTTCACGGTGAGCCTGAAAGAAACGATATGGTGGAATATTTCGGAGAACAATTAAAAGGTTTCCATTTTACTGCTAATGGTTGGGTTCAAAGTTACGGCAGCAGATGCGTGAAACCGCCTATAATATATTCCGATATTATTAGAGAACATCCGATGACAGTTAAATGGATTACTTACGCGCAGAGTTTAACGGAAAAACCAGTTAAAGGAATGTTAACAGGTCCTGTGACTATTATAAACTGGTCATTTGTGAGACAAGATAAACCTAAAAGTGTTATCGCTAAACAGATAGCAATAGCTCTTAGAG
>CALGPD010000231.1 GCA_937960625.1 uncultured Spirochaetia bacterium
TATATGCTGTTCTCTAATAAAATTTACACGAGGTTTAAATGAACAAACGAGTTATTTTTATTTTTATAACGGTTTTTATTTTTACTTTAAAAACTTTTTCAAACCCAAATTCAAAATACGCGGTTTCTATGGTTTTAGCATGTCACCGGGGAAATCTAAATAAGGTAAAACAATTACTGGAAAACGGAGCAAGTGTTGACGCGCAAATGCCGGGTATGCTTACACCCGCAATAACATCGGCGGCTGCACGGGGGCATTATAATATTGTCAAGTTTTTAATATCAAAGGGAGCAAATGTAAATTTGAAAGCTTCCACCGGAGAAACAGCTTTGATGGGAGCCTGCGGATACGGCCTTATCCGTACCGTTAAATTGTTATTAAAAAACGGGGCAAAAGTTAATCAAGTTTGTAAAAGAGGAATGTCTGCTTTTTTATACGCTGTAAATAACGGGCATTATTTAATCACAAAGATGCTTATAAAGAATGGAGCAAACACCAAAATTAAAATAAGAAATAGATTTGATGCTGTTTACTTTGCTAAAAGAAAAAAACACTATGCTTTAATCAATTTATTAAAAGGTAAAAATAAACGCAAGAATATTATTAAGTTGAAAAGTTTAAAATCTGCCAAAACATTTAAAAAAGGTAGAACTTATAAAATTAAAATTCAGTTTCTCGGCCTATTACCCAACGGAAAATTATTTATTCCGGTTTTCGCTGATAGAGTAAATAAAAAACGTTTAATGTTAATGGGGCGAATATCAAAAGATTTATTATCAAGTGTACATCGTCTTCAAAAGATTAAATACTATATAGTTACTTTTGAACATTTCGCGCTGGCCGGCCCTCAAGTAGTAGCTAATTTTGTTGACCTTGATGTTGACTAAAATTATTTTTTGCTTAAATATAAAGTTAGTTTAATTAATTTAGTTTAAATTTGTATTTTATATAATTTAGGAAAAATATAGTGAAAACAATTGCAATTTATTTAGTTCTCTTAATATTCACAACGGCTAATACATATACGCGAACTAAAACCGTTAATATATCTTCCCTAACTAAAAAACAGAAAAAAGAATGGATTAAAAGGAACCATAGAACCGGTATGTATATGTATTCTAAAAAACGTTACGCAAAGGCATTGTTATTATTTAAGAGTATCCTAAAAATCGATGAAAATAATCAGGATGCTTTATATAACTGCGCGTGCATGAACGCTTTATTAAAAAAAACGGATAACGCGTTGTTTTTCTTAAGCAAACTCTATCATATCAATCCTCGTTGGAGAATAAAACTATTGCCGAATAAAGAAAAAGATTTCAGGTATATTAAAAGGCATGCCCGTTTTATACTTTATAAAAGGTTTTTTTTGCAGAAAATTTCAGGTTTAAGGTATTTAAGATATATTAAAGGTTATTATAAAGGAAAACGAACTGGAAAAGATTTTGAAGGTGGCGCTACAGTTACAACGCATAATATATCCATACAAAAACAAAAAAGACATTATTATTTAACAATTGTACTCCGCCCTGCTTACGGCCAGCATCTAAGGTCTAAAATTATTGAAATCGCGCGGTATAGAAATATTTACTTATTAAAACTCGATGATAAAGCAACGCCGCATCAATTCGGGTTTGTCGAAATTAGATTTTATAGACGCAGCAGAAAAGCCTTAATTACTTTTCCATTTTATAATAGAAACGTAAAAGCTCCCTGGGATATATTAAAAAAGATTAAAGTGTTTCCTGTATTAAAAGACATTGCAAAAGACTCCTTCACTCATATAAAAAGCCGTTAAACTATAGCCTAAATATTAAAAGCTACATATTTTTTACATAAATTTAACAAGTGTTTAAGTATAATTTGTTAAGTTTATTTAAACTATTTTGGAGATTAATAATGAAAAACGTTCTCGTTATCAGCGGCACTTATAGAAAAAGCAAATCAATTGACACTCTGATAGATAAAGCAATTCAAGGCATAAAGCAGAAAGAAAATAATGTTTGTGTAGAGATAGTTCGTTTAATTGATAAAAAAATCCAGTATTGTACTAACTGTATGTCATGCCGGAATCAGGTGCCTGTTGGTGATAAAAAAGACTGTGTTCTGCCTGATGAAATGCAGGACTTGTATGATAAAGTATTAAAAGCTGATTATTATATTTTCGCGTCCCCTATCAACATGGGAACAGTAACCGCAATAATGAAAACGTTTTTAGAACGCTGCTGCTGGGTATTTGCCAAACCCAATCCTAAAAGTTTTCCTATTAAAGGCATACCCGCGGTAATGAAAAAGGATAAACAAAAATACGCTGTTATTATACTTTCCACCGGGCTTATTCCCCCTGTTTTCAGAAAATTCTGTGATGATGCAACGTCTCTAATTAAAATATTTTGCAAAGACCATTTGAACGCAAAATTGGTCGGGAGTTTATATGCAGGCGCGGTTGAGAAACGCGGTGTTGATCATTATTTTAAAAAAGCTGTCAAACTCGGAGAAAAATTAATAAAATGGTAGTATATAAAAGTTGAACTTTGGTAAATAATTTATTAACTTATTTGCTAATAATTTAATTAAACGGGTTTGTATATGCTTAAATCAATAACCAAAGTATTTTCAGTAATAATTATCATCTCATTAAGTTTAAACTTGAATAATTGCAGTTCCAAAAAGAAAAGAAAAAAAATATACGGTTTTGTTACCGTTGACGGACTTAACCTTAGAAATAACGTGAGAGGAAAAATCGTTGCCCAGCTTAGAGCGGGGGAAAAAATTACAGTGTTAACCAGAACGGAAAAAAAACACGTTGTAAATAAAATGAAAGATTACTGGTATCAAATCTCCACGTCAAGGGGAAAAGTTGGCTGGGTTTTTGCCGGGTATATTGAATTACAGGGTGAAAAGAACCGTAAGAAAAAGCTAAGGCTTATAAAGAAAGGGAATTATCAAGATTTCAATCATTATCTTTACGTTGCAAACGAAAATTCGGACACAGTGGGTATCTATAGAATTGGAACAGACGGCAAACTTACATTTATAAAAAATCAGAGAGCATTAAAAAAACCCGTTAGTGTTACTGCTCATCCCTATCTAAATTACATTTACGTTCTTGAATTCACTAGAATAATAACGTATAAAATCAAGCCTAACGGAACTCTTGAGCCAATCGGAACGTTAAAAACCGGTGTCGGCGGTAAAATCATTAAAGCTCATCCCAACGGAAAATACGTTTATGCTACATCGGCAAACCCCATGATAAACATCGGCATGTATAAAGTAATGTCTGACGGACGGCTTAGAGGTATGGGCGATGTGTTTACTTTTAAAAAGCCTGTAAACTTTGACATAACCCCTGACGGAAGAAATGCTTATTTCTATGACAGGAAAAAGAAAAACAAAATATTAAAGTTTAGAATTGCAATTAGCGGAAAACTAAAATCCAAAGGGGAAACGGATATAAGCCCGGGCAAGTTTAACGGAGCGCTTCAGGTTTCACCGGACGGAGAAAAATTGTTCGTTGCAAATGTTCCTGATAAATCGTTAATCATATTCAACATAAACCCTGACGGAGATTTGAAAGAAGCCGGCAAAATTGAGAAAGTAGACTATCCCGGTGACTTACTTTTTAATGACAAAGGCGACAGATTATACATAACGCATAAGAACACGGGATTAATTTCTATATATTCTTCAGATAAAGAAAAAATTTATAAAAAGGCCGGGGAAATCAAACAAGGCAAAAAGCCTGAAGATATGGTTCTTCATCAATCAGGCAATTTTTTATTCGTTACTAATAAAACAGCGAATAAAATCTACGTTTATAAAATAACAGCATCGGGTATTGAAAAAATACAGGAAATTGCAGCTGGAATAAAACCTGAATCTCTTTGTATAGGAAGAATAAAAAAACCGGGAAAACCGAAAAGTGCGGCTAAATGAAAATTTCCAAACAAAACTATAAACTCGCTGTAAAGTATGCATTGTTTTCCGGCATTGCTATTTTGGTTAACCTTGGAACTCAATTTCTAAGCTTAAAGGTTTATACCGCGAAATACTCGTTGTATCTCGCAATTCTCGCGGGAACGGGAACGGGTTTGATAGTTAAATACGTTCTTGATAAAAAATACATTTTCTATTATTCCACGGAAAACGTAAAACACGATTTCGTTAAATTTCTGCTTTACGCTTTAATGGGTGTAGTAACAACGGCAATTTTCTGGGGTACGGAATTACTCTTTCATTATCTTTTCAAGTTTGAAACAGCAAAATACATAGGCGGGTTTTTAGGTTTATTAGTTGGATATACAACGAAGTATTTTCTTGATAAAAAGTTTGTGTTTGGAGATAAAGAAAATTAATAAGTA
>CALGPD010000232.1 GCA_937960625.1 uncultured Spirochaetia bacterium
CCTTACCAATAATACAGTACATGACCGGTTCCCTTCTTTCTCTCCGGACGGCAATAAAATAGTGTATTCAAGAGAAATTTCCGGGTACAACGCAGTTCATACCATGAATGTTGACGGTTCGGGAGTTAGGCGGATAACTAAGTACAACGTTATTTATGACTATCCCTGTTTTGCGGGCAAGCCCAGGTAAAAAGGCAATACTTCTGTTTATACATAACTCTATAAGTTGAATTTATTTTATTAATCCATTCTGTGTCCATTGGCGTTAATTAGCTGTAAAAGAATAAACACGAATTAACTTGATAATATACTTATATGAATCTAAATGAATTTTTTTAATATTTTCGAAAGAACAGTAATTGACAAAAAAGTAAAAAAATTGTAACATTAGCATATTAAAGAATTATGGAGGAAATATGAGAATTTTTTTAATTTTAGCATTAGTATCAACGTTATTTTTAAGTTTTTGTAAAAAATCCGGGCAAAAGCAGCAACAGCCGGAAGAAAATACTGCTGAGCAATTGAAAGCAAAAAAGATGCAGGAAAAATATAAGCCTGAGAATATAACATTAACAAAAGAAACGATTGAGAAATATATTAATACTTATCCCGGTTATTTCGAATTAAAGAAAAAAAACGGCGGCGATAAGAAAGTCTTAACTGCTGAAGGAGCTACAAAATTCAATAAAAAAGTTGAAGAATATTTAAAAACTAATAAATGGGATAATACTTTTCATTTTTACGGTGTAAATGCAAAGATTGCAATGGCACTACCGTTTCTATCAAAAAACCTAAAAGACGCATCAGTTATGCCTAAAAATCTTCAAAAGGAAATGGAAAAAGGATATGTTAAATCTGAAGAAATGTTAAAAGATACTGAAAAAGAAGTGTTAAAAGAATATGCAGATAAAATAGTTAGCCTTTATAAAAAAGACATGGAAAAAATGAAAAAAAAATAAACTTATTTAACAACCGGGACTTGTTCCCGGTTCTTTTCTTAAAAAGAAACTAAATTTTTATAATATTTTCCTGAATAAGGAATTACCTTTTTAAAATTTATAAAACCAGATTGATTCGCTTTAAAAACTCCAACATTTGTAAAATACGCTGGAATACTCATACCTCGTTTATCCGTTACCATTAGATGTAAGTGCGGGCTTTTAGAAAAACCTGAGTTTCCGGTTAATCCAATAAAAGCGCCTTTTTTAACTCTATCTCCTACTTTAACAACAACGCTGTTTTTTTTAAAATGAACAAGGTTAACGAATAAACCTGATTTATGTTTTATTATAACGGTATTTGCCTTTTTACCGGTGTGGGGATAAAAATTATCATTTTCATTGTTAATTACACTTACTATTATTCCATTACAAGGCGCATATACTTTCATTTTCCATGAATAAAAACTTGAATTTGTTAAATATTTTGAATTTCTATGTACTTTGAAATTTTCATTCACTTTCATGAAATCCCATGCATAAGCATCAAACCCTATGTGTGTAATTCCGCTATTATTACCTTGAACGCATAAAACAACGTTTTTATTCTTAAACGGCAATATTAATTTTATTTCGGATTTACGCAAAGGATAAATTTTGTAATAAAGAAAACGCGCTGTTTTCAGATATTCAATGCTTTTACTGTATTTCCCTAATCTTAAAAAAAGTTTTCCTGTTAAATTCATTAAATAATAATCGTAATAATGTTTTCTTAGTTTTACTTTGACAAACCTTAGTGCGCTTAAAATTCCGTATTTTTGTTCAAGTAATCTACACCGGTTAAAAACAGCAACACGTAAATTTGATAATATTTTCTGTTTTTCAAACACATTTGCATACCGTGCTAAGGCCAGAGCTTTTTCAGAAAATCTTATAGATTTTTCATACAACGCAATAGAGTTACAACAATATGCAGAGTTAACGTAAAACCAAATTTCAGAAGGCAAAAATGCTATGGCCTTTTTTAAGATCTTCAACGCTTTATGGTATTTTTGAATTTTAATACAATATTTAAGAACAATGGTATAAATGAGATGCCTATATTTATTTAATAAACGCAATTTTTGAAAATGTAATATTTTATTATCTGCTAAACATTTTTCAATTTTATTTATCTTTTTTATTAATGAGCTGTATAAAAAATTGCTTGAAGATATTCTTTTTGAAGTAAAAAGAAAAAAAATGAATACAAAAGAAAATAATTTTCTCATATATTATTGATTGGCAAAATACCCTACGACAGAATGCTTAAAAATATAGTTTATTTTATCATCTACTTCAATTAAAATTCTGAATTTGTCAATATCAACGAGCTTACCTTTAAGTTCATTGTCATTTTCCATAATTAAAGAAATAGTTTTACCTTTGTTTTCTTTAATAAAATCAATTTCCATATTACTGCTCTGAGTTTTATTAAACTCGTTTAACAAATTTTTGACTTTTTTATTTAGTTGATTAAGATTTTCTTTGTTAACCATAAAACCTTTCTATTATTTTATTAAATTTTTGCACAATAGATATGAATTATAAAAATAACTGTTGAACACGTCAACCTTTATTTAATTAAAAATATAAAAGCCGCTAAACAAAGCGGCTTTTAATTATATAATGTTTATATTACCAATTCGGTTCGTTTAATAACCCTTCTCCGTAAAATCTATCTTTATATAAGTCTACTTCTGCCCACATTGAGCCAAACCAAACGTAAAACTTATCAGGAATTTCATCAAACTCACTAACCATCTTAATGCGCATAAACTCTAAATATTTATTTGCAGGTAAATGAATATCTCTTTGAGGAATTGTTTTTGGAACAACAAACCTTACTAAATTCCAACCAATAAAATCAAGAGGACGTCCTGGGATTTCATGGATTCCTCCTTTAAAATCTTTTACAAAGATGGAAGTATTATATCTGTAGTTACCGCCCCAAATCCAAAAACTTATTGCTTTCGCAATTCCTTTGATTTGTATTTTCTTTTTCGGTTCTAATACAACCCAGTTATATCCGTATATCATAAACTTTGCCCGGATACCTAAAATATTGTAAATAGTTCCTGTTCCATAATTTTTTTCCATATCTTCCAATTGTTTAAATGGATATGGAGGTAAATAAAATCTAGCAGTTGGGCCTTTTTTAATTGTTTTCCATCTCATGAAAGCCCAAGAAGGCTGAAAATTTCTTTTATTAGTATCCCAATTATGAACTCTAAATCTTGAAAATTTAACTACCCAACTATCTTTTTTATCAAATCCATCAACAAGATAGGTTATATAGTTTTCGTAATTCTGTTTTATATTTATTGCTTTAACAACAACGTTATTTAAAACAATTATGGTTGTTAGTATCAAACTTATTAGTATAGCTTTAGCTTTCATGACATACCTCGTACTAAACTTTCTTATTAGTAGCTCTTTTTGTTTGATTTCGGCTGATTTTAAAATAAGTTAAACACTTTTTTTAAAAAAATGCATTGCAATTTAAAGTTAGGGAATTCAAACTCCGATATTGTATGTATATGATTGCTTTAAAGCCAAATGGAAGTGGCTTTCACACAAAGTACATGGAGGTGTAATAATAAAAACACCAGACTTAACTACAAGCAACGTATTAAAACCATTATGTTTAAGCATCAAAGGCATGGATGCCTTAAATATGATGCATGTTCAAGGAGGAACAGAGTATGATTATCAATCACAACCTTAGCGCTATGTTCGCGCACAGACAATTAAAGTTTAACAACTGGGCCCTTGATAAAGACATTACAAAACTTTCAAGTGGTCTAAGAATTACTAAAGCCGGAGACGATGCTTCCGGTTTGGCTGTTTCTGAAAAAATGAGAGCTCAAATTAGAGGTCTGCACAGAGCAGCTAAAAATGCTGAAGACGGCATATCCTTCATTCAAACATCAGAAGGATATTTGCAAAATAGCCAGGATATTTTGCAAAGAATTAGAGAACTTGCTGTTCAAGCTTCCAACGGTATTTACACCAGTGAAGACAGAATGCAGATACAGGTAGAAGTATCAGCACTTATCGATGAAGTTGACAGAATTGCAAGTCACGCACAATTTAACGGTCTGAATATGCTTACGGGTAGGTTCGCACGAAATTCAGAAACTGGAGCCGCTGTTGCATCAATGTATTTTCACATTGGAGCAAACATGGATCAAAGAGAACGCGTTTATATTGGAACTATGACTGCAAAAGCACTAGGAATTAAAAATGTGCAGACAAATTCCATATTAAGTTTATCAACACCTGATAAAGCAAATGCTGCTATCGGGACATTAGATTTAGCGCTCATGAAAGTGAGCAAACAAAGAGCTGACCTCGGAGCATATCAGAACAGATTAGAATTTGCTACTAAAGGAATTATGATTGGAGCTGAAAACTTACAAGCTTCAGAAAGCCGCATTAGAGATGCAGATATGGCTTATCAAATGACTCAATACTCTAAGAATAATATCCTTGTACAGTCTGCTACAGCAATGCTTGCACAGGCTAATCAAAAGTCACAGAATGTACTTACTTTACTAAGGTAGTGAAGTCTTAAAATAAAACTTCCATGTAGATGTGAAGCACCCCCCTAATTATTCTTAGGGGGGTTTTCATTTATACTTGTTAACTACCGCTAATTCCTTCAAAATAAACAATTACTCTACGATTTTTTCCTGATAAAGGTTTGTCCGGAACTTTTAACTCCTGATCACCTCTCCATTGCGCTTTAAAAATAGAACGCTTAAATCCTTTTTTATCTATTAAGTAATTTATAACTTTTTTAGCTCTGTTTTCAGATACAGTCATTTTTCTTGTTCTGGTACCAGAAGTATCAGAATATCCAATTACTGTAATAGTAATTTTATCATCAGCTTTTATTTTTTTTGCAAGATTGATAAGTTTACTTAAAATATTTGCAAGTTTATCTAGAGTCGGACCCATATGAGTTTGTAGATCCCACTGGTCCGGAGGAAAGTTATAAACTTCAATCCTAAAAAGTAAATCATTATTGATTTGTCTCCGTATAGCCGCAAAGTCAGTAGTTTGAGTTGGAGTCGGATTTGGTTTTGGTGTTGGTTTAGGGGTTGGTTTTGGTTTTTCTTCCCCGCCGCATTGTATTAACAAGAAAATCATTAATACTAAAATTAAGATACTTATTATCCTTTTCATATATACTCTCTCCATTTTTTAATATCATCATAGAATATTAATATTATAAACTATTAGTTTCAATAACTTTTTTTTCAAATTTTTAAACACGTTTTTTTTGAAAAAAGTTTATAAAAAATAAAAAAATGCCGAGTTATGTTAACATAACACTAGTAAAAACGAGGTAAAAATGGATATCGTTCAGGAGTTTATGAAAAAAATTGAAAACAATATTTCAAAAGCAGAAGACAATCTCATGAAAATTAAATGTGTAAGAAAAAAATATAACGAAATAAACCAAAAAGCAGGTTAACAAAAATCACCCGACCACTCTCCATCGATCAATAATTCGTAGGGTTTAAAATTGGATTTATAATTCATCTTTGGATTATCCTTAATCAAGTATCCCAAGTAATAATATTCTCTTGCTGTTTTTTTACAGAACTCAATTTCTTTTAGAATACTGAATACTCCGGGGCTAAGTTTATTATAAAAAACGTCAAAGTAAAAATATACGGTTGACGCGTTTTTCTTTGTAATATCAACTATTCCCACACCAATTAATTTATCATCACAATAATAATGAAAATCATAAGTGTCAACAATGCTCGTTCCATAGTAAAATTTAAATTCTTCATAATATAATTTTTTACGTTCATGTTTATTAACTAAATAGTTGTTCATTAGATTAAATTTTTCAGTATTGCTGGAATTCGGCTTATACTCAATTTTAGTATTTTGGTTTTTTTTCAATACTTTACGCATGGATTTAGTTAATGAAAAATCACTAACCCTTAGCCTAATTGGTATACATGCCTTACAATCAGGACAAATACTCTTGTAAAAAACCATTCCTGACCTTCGGTAACCATATTTAAGAAGTTTATCAAAAATAGAATGATGTGTTCTTTCCCCGGCAAAATCAAAAATTGTATGAGCGATGTGCGTTCTATCAGGATAATACGCGCATTTGGTTTTATAAATATCGCCACCCAGTTCAAGAAAGAGTTCATTTGGGTTTATATTTTCATTTATTGCCAAAACATTAACATTTTATCAATTCAGGATTGAATTTCTCAGGATATTTTTCTTTTATTTTTTCAAGGTTAAAATTGCCTTCAAATACAACAGCAGCCTCTCCGGTCATAATAACGTCTTTACCCGAATAATTTATCTCAACTATTCCGCCGGGAACATTTACCTTAACAAAATCATCAACATAACCCTGTAAATTCGACGCAACAACTGCAGCACAAGTACCGGTTCCACATGCAAGAGTTTCACCTGCTCCCCGCTCCCACACTCTCATCATTACGTTGTTTCTGTCTACTACTTTAATAAACTCAACATTAGTTCTTTCAGGAAAAATCGGATTTTGCTCAATCTGGGCACCGGCTATATGAACATCAATGTTTTCATAGGAATTCAAAAATATAACAGTATGCGGGTTTCCCATTGAAACACACGTTGCTAAGTAATCCTTTCCATCAGCTTGTACCTCAAGATTTAAAACAGGAGAAGGCCCTGTCCCTGCTACGGGAATCAAACTTCTCTCCAATATAGGCACACCCATATTTACAGAAAAATAATCCCTGCCGTTTCTATCTTCATACTTAATGGATTTTACACCGGCTATTGAATCAACTTTGAATTCATTTCCGCTTATAAAACCTTTTTTTAATAAATATAAAGCAAAACACCGTATTCCGTTTCCACACATTGCTTCAGAACCGTCAGGATTTATCATTGTCATTTTATATAAATCATTAGATTTATCTATTATTATAAGCCCGTCACCGCCAATTCCAAAATGTCGGTCATTTAAAAACCTTGAATAGCTGTTAATATCGACGTGCTTAACGTGTTCACGTTCTATTATTATAAAATCGTTGCCTGTACCCTGCATTTTAACAAATGGAATTAATTCATTATTCATTGTTTACTCTTCTGTAATAGTATCATTATTTTGATTTTCATCAGTATCTAATTTTAAGTTATTTTTGTTATTAACATTCCGGGGCATGTTATCATTTCCACCGTAAGTGCTTTCAAGACGGGGAGTAGTGTATGAACCGTCAATGTTAATGTCTCCGTGTTTTAATTCATAATTTATAAGATTTTCTTCTACTGCCTTTTTAAATAGTTTAAAATTAATCGGACTCATGATAATCCGTGAATACACTTTGGCTATGGAATTTCCCGGTACTGTACGTGCAAAGTCAATAATAAACTCACCGGTTGTATGCGTTATTACACTAAAATTTGTATAAACCCCATCAAGAGATTCCGGAGTTAGTTCTAATTTTACACGGTTTTGTTCTGCCATAATAAATTCCTGGTTTTATTTATAATATCGGAATATATAATGTTTAATACTTAACTATTTATTTTTTCCTTAACAGTGTTCATTAAACCGCCTTTAGAAATTATTTCCTGCATGAATGGCGGATAAGGTTTAGCTGTATATTCTTTATTCTTAGTTAAATTTTTAATAATACCTTTTGTAAAATCGATTTCAACAAGGTCTCCGTTTTCTATTTCTTCTGCTGCTTCAGGAGCTTCCATAATAGGTAGTGCTATATTTATGCAGTTTCTATAAAAAATTCGCGCAAAAGTCTTTGCAATTACACAGGAAATACCCGCTGCCTTTATTGAAATAGGCGCATGCTCACGGCTTGAACCGCACCCGAAATTCTCGCCAGCAACAATAATATCACCGGCTTTGGCTTTTTTCATAAAATCCGCGTCTGCGTCTTCCATACAGTGTTTAGCTAATTCCTCAGGGTCGGAAGTATTCAAATACCTTGCGGGAATAATTTCATCAGTGTTTATATGATCACCGAATTTATGGCTAATACCTTTATATTTCATTTAAGTCTCCGTATATTGTAGTAAAGAAAACTTTTTAAACATTCTTTACAATTTTAGTCCATTAAATATAACGAACGCTGTCAAATTTTTCCATACTTTGTTAAATAATTTTTATTTAAACACCTTTATACAACAAGTATAAATTCTTTAGTCAGAAAATTCAATATCAATCCGTAGTTTTATAGCAAAGCAATTTTTAAACTCTTTAGGAAAATAAAAAAAGCAGTACAAATAAAGCACTGCTTTTCTATAAAAAACTTTGAATATTTTTTAATTGTTTTTCTTATACTCTTCAAATAATTCCGTTTTAGTGAACACCGGGTCAACCTCAACACCGAGTTCCTCTATTGCTTCACGTCCACCTTCTTCACGGTCAACCAAAACAACGGCTTTCAATATATTAAAACCGGCATTTTTAGCCCGGTTAATAGCTTTTATCGTAGAACCACCCGTTGTAATAACATCGTCAATAATAACAACGTTATCTCCCTGTGATACTATTCCCTCAATGTATGCACCCGTTCCATGGCCTTTTGCTTCTTTTCTTACCACAAAAGGATTAACCGGTTTTGAATTCTGCGTTGCTATTAAACTTGCTGCCATTGCAATTGGGTCAGCGCCTAATGTCAAACCGCCTACACCCTGAATATCAAGGGAAGCGAATTTTTCGAAAACCATATTGCCAACCATTAATAATCCCTCACTATTTAAGGTAACTTTTTTACAATCGATGTAATAGTTACTCGTTTTTCCTGAAGCGAGTTTAAAAATAGGTTCTTCGGAATATTTAAAAGATTTTTCAACCAATAATTTTAGTAATTTTTCTCTCATATTAAAATTTCTTAAGCGCTTTTAATTTTGCTTGTGCCTTTCCTTTATAAATACTTGCATTTTTGTGAGCCGGGTTTATTGCCAATATCTGGCTGAATATTCTAATTGCCCTTGAATAACTTTCTGCTGAATATAAAGCAAATCCCTGCTGCCATAATGAATTAACTCTTACTCTTAATTTTGCTCTTAATCTTCCTATCCTAGCACGGGAATCAGCATAATCAGGTATAGCGCTGTAATGCCTTAAAGCTGCTAAGTTATTACCCCTAGCTTCTAATCTTCTTGCATTTTTATAAATCTTTGGTTTTTGTTTAGCAAAAGCCGCATTCCTGTTTGCGCGGTTTTTCTGCGCTGCTAAAGCTAAAGTGCTTTTTATTTCTTTATGCGTTTTTGCGATTAATTTATTTAATTCTTGCTTATTTTTGTTATTTCTACTTATTCTTGCATTTACTGATCTTGCAGCCTTCCAATTTCCCCATGCTCCTCTGGCATTTGGAATTTTCGCAAAAGTTGAAGCTTTATATAGATAAAGCTTAACTAAATCTGAATTTGCATATTCCTCTGAAATCTTTTGGTCATAAACCGCAAGTGCTTTATTATATTGTCCTTTTTTAACATAAGAAGCTCCCGGGTCTCCTCCGCAAGCAATAAACACAATGCTTATCATTAATGATAAAAATATTAATTTTAATTTTAATCTCATGGTTACCTCCACTAATAACTTATTTTTTATGTTTAACCATGCTAAGATAATTTCCTTCACCGACAACGAATTTATATTCGATAGTGTCCATTAATTTTCTCATAATATAAATTCCAAGGCCGCCGGTTTTCTTCTTAGCATGATGTTCATCCAAATCCGGCATATCTGCTGATGTAGGGTCAAACTTTTCTCCACGGTCATGAAGCCTGATTGAAAATTCCGTGTCATTGCACATCACTTTGATATATATATATCCTTTTTGCCCCTGATACGCGTGTTCAATTATATTTGCAACGGCTTCATCAACTGCGAATTCAATATCATCAATATCGTCCTGATCGAAATTGAATCTACTTGCAGCTTTAATGATAAAATTACGTATATCATCAAGAAAAGCAGTATCATTTGGTATTTCTATTTCTATCTTTTCTTCAATTGCCACTTAATACCACGTTTATTTTAGTTTGCTTTTGGCTTCATCAATGGTTCCAACAATTGTAAAAGTTCGGGAAAAACCAAGTAAGTCAAAAGTCTTTTTAATCTTTTTATTCATGCCGCAAAGAATTATTTTACGGCCTTCTTTATCAAGAATAACTTTAATAGCATTTAAAACACCAAGTCCGGCTGAAGAAATATAATCTACTCCTGTAAAATCTACAGCAACTCCGTTTTTGCTTCCAGCCATTCCGTCTTTCATGCTTTTTTCAAACTTAGGGGCTTCATGCGCATCGATTTTACCGCCGACTGTAAAAACTATAACATTTCCTGAAACACTCTTATTAAATGTAATAGGCATAATTTAACACCTCTGTGATTAGTTTTTATTACTATACCCCAAATATATACAATTGTCAAAGCAAAAAGTGTTAAATTAATTTTAAAAATGTTTATTAGGGTTAATTTATTTACTTTACTATAAACTAAACTACAATAAAGTAATGTTTACTCCTTTTCTAAACAATAATATTCAATAAAAAAAATTAATATAAGTTTGTGTATTTTTTAAATCAAACACTATGTTCAAGAATTCTTATTTGAATTCCCAGCATTTTTGAATTATCGATAATAAACCTGGCAACGTTTTCCATGTTGATTAATATTCTCAACCGCGAACCCCGGCCTTTGCCCGAGTTTTCATAATCTATTAAGCCTTTACGTTTTAACGTTTCAATTAATTTACGCGCGCTTGAAATACTGCATTCATTCCGCCGGTAAACATTACGCTTTTTTTCTTTATCGAATACTTTTTTTATAAAACCACAGTGCTTAAACAAACCGGTAAAACCGCCTTTTGCGCCAAACCCCGGCCTATCTTTCATTGCATAATGATATTTTTCAAGTGAAGGCCATAGCTTTTTACAAAGCGTGTATCCATCTAAAATTTTAAACTGCCGCTCGATTAATTTATAAAGTTCATCACGCATCTCATGATAAACATGATCATGAGTATTATACGTTTTCGTTATTATTGAATACTGGAGGAATTCTTTAAGTTTATCTCTGGCTTCAATTAAAAATTTCATTTTCTCATGAGCTTCATCAGTGCTGTTTACATCGGGATGATAATTTTTTGCGAGTTGTTTAAAACGCTGTTCAACATCTTCAAGGTTTAAGCTGTCTTCGGACAATCCCAGCGCGTCAATGTATTTTTCAAGCATTGTATAATTATAATTAATCCCGTATTATTAACAAAGTTTAACTTATTTTATGCTCAATATTTACTTTAAGTTTACTATTTATTTTTTTCAATCTGTGATGAATCCGGATTTATCATTGGGCAAAAAATAGCCCTGCTTTTACTTAAAGCTTTAATTCTTGCTTTAACCTGAATTTACTTTGGATTTATATGCGGTTTAAATTAAAATTGACTTTAAAACTGAATACCTGCTTTAAAAATTAAGTGCCGGGTTTAAGCAGGTTGGCAAGATTTTCAAAAATCTCATCAACTTTAGGCTGGTCAAGCAACCCTAAATCAACAACGGCTTTTTTAACACTAATTCCTAAATCCATAGCGTGTTTAACAACCTTACCTGCATTTTCATAGCCTATTTGCGGAACAAAAACCGTTGCTACGCCCAAAGAATTATGAACGTTTTCCCTCATATGCTCCACGTTTGCTTCAATACCGAGTATACATTTTTCCCTGAAAATTATTGCGGCATTGGTAAGGAGTTTTATTGATTCAATAAGGCTGTCCGCAATTACAGGAAGAAACGCGTTTAATTCAAGCTGTCCTGCTGCAGCTGCCGCGGTAATTTTAACATCATTGCCGAAAACGTTAAAACAAACCTGATTAACAGCTTCCGCGATAACAGGGTTAATTTTATAAGGCATTATTGACGAACCCAATTGAACGGCAGGAAGTTTTATTTCAGAAAAACCGCATTTAGGCCCTGAAGCAAGAAGCCTTAAATCATTAGCAATTTTATTCATGGAAACAGCACAGCTTTTTAATAACCCGGAAACCTCAACGAATACATCCGCATTTTGCGTTACATCGATTAAATTTTCAGGCCGGGCAATGCCAATGCCTGTGATTTCTCTAAGTTTTTCGGTTATTATGAATTGATATTTTTTCGTTGCATTTAACCCGGTTCCTACCGCGGTGCCGCCTATATTTACATACCTGAGACGCTCTTCCATTTTATATAAACGCCAGCGGTCCCTTGAGATTGCTTCTGAATATGCGGAAAACTCCATGCCCAATGTTATAGGCACAGCGTCCTGTAACTGGGTTCTTCCCATTTTTACATATCCATAAAATTCTGCTTCTTTTTGCTGGAAAGCATCTTGAAGGCGTTCGAGTTTTTCATGAAGCTGCCTAATAATAAATATCAACGTTATCTTTAATGCGGTCGGATAAGTATCATTAGTAGACTGGGACAGGTTAACGTGGTTTACCGGATGAATAATATCATAATTTCCGGGTTGACGGCCTAAAATCTGTAAAGCACGGTTAGCTATTACTTCATTTAGATTCATGTTTAAAGACGTTCCAGCTCCACCGCTAAGAGCATGAACAACGAATTCCTTATAATGATTACCTAAAATAATTTCATCACACGCTTTATCTATTGCATTAAACTTATCTTCATCCAGCAGCTTACAGTTCATGTTTGCAAAACCCGCGGCTTTTTTTACTTTTGCGTATGACTTAATAAAATCAATATCAACTTTTTTATCACCAAGGGGAAAATTTTCCAATGCCCTAGCGGAATGAACACCATACAACGAGTTATCCGGTATTTCAATCTTGCCTAATGAATCTGTTTCCGTTCTCATGTTAGAAATTTTAGCTTTTATTAATGAAAAGTTCAAGCTAAATAAAAAAACCCGCAGAGGAAAACTCTTACGGGTAATATTTGGGGCGTACTGGACTTGAACCAGTGACATCATGCTTGTAAGGCATGCGCTCTCCCAACTGAGCTAACACCCCATTACATTATGGAATTTATAATTTATAGAAAATCGGCTAAATCGGCAAATAAATTTAATGAATTCTTATTGTTTTTTTAATATATAGTAGACATAATATCCGCATAAGATAAATTGAAGGGGATGAGATGCCGGTTTATTTAGTGTGTATCTCTTGAATTAGTGAAAAATAAAGAAGAGAAACTGCAAACGGATAAAGAGGATTCAGAATAGATGGGAGAGAAAAATTTAACGCGGAGTTAAAAAAGAGACCGCAGAATTTTGCGGAGATATTTAAGCTAAAGACAGAGCAAATATTTCAATTGCATTGTTAACTATTTAAGCTTTTATTTTAATTTTTGATTTTATCTTGATACTTCATCACTTTGCGAGTTCCGATTCTAAAAAAAGCATGAATGCTTGCTTTAATAATAACCACTCAAGCTATGGAGTTTAAAGAGAAATATATGTAAAGTGCGAGTTTTAAGTTAATAATCGATATTTAACTATAAAGTATCGAAATAGAATTTCGGGTATGTTTTTAAAACTTTATCTTAAAATCACGTTCTCCTTTTCTTTGAGTTAAAAAAGATTAAGAAATCAACAGCAAAGGCATGAAGGCTATGGAGAACGTAAAAACCTTTTCTAAAACTATTATATCAAATGCATAATATAGAATACAGCTTTGATTTGATATTATGATTTTTTTATAACTTAATATCCCTGTATCTTGTTTGTTCCAGTGGTGAATAAAAGCTCTACTTTATAATTGGAACTTTAATTCTTGCTTTAACTCAAATGTATTTTGCGTTTATTGTATGGAAACAAAATTATACGTTATTCTATGAATATAATATCTAGCAAAGCGAGCAAAAGTATAAAAAAAAATAAAAATAGCACAAAAAGTATTGACACAAAATCATAATAAATTCTATAATATTCATATAGGGTCAATACATACCAATCCATGCAATTAAGTAAAGGTTGTCTGGAACAATTAATTAATATCGGTGAGTTTTAAAAATATTTATTCCATTTTTGGAATTATTGGAGAACCATCGTGAAAGTTTTATTTTTAATGTTCCATGATAGTATTTTGCGTTACCTAGTTCCCAAATTAATTTCAGCCGGGGAAGATGTTTACGCTGCAAACAAAAATAATTTCCATTCAATATTAAGCGAAAATAGTTTTGATTACGTTATTATTGATATTGATAACTGTAATTTTAATATTCTGGATTTAATTAAAGAGTTTTCCAGAAAAAAGCAAATCAACTGGATTATGTATACTTATCACTATGATGAAACATTTATAGAAATCCTAAAAAACGAAAAAATAAAAGGCGTTTTGTCAAAAAATATTCACCCTGAATATTTACATTATAAAATCCAAAATATTTTATATGAAAAAAAAGAGTTTTTAAACCTTAGAAGAAAATTTTACAGAGCTAATGTCGAGCCGCAAGACAACGTAAAAGTCTATTTGCATCTACCCACACTTAGAACACCGATTTTTGGCATGGCAAAAGAACTTTCAATTATAGGAATGCATGTTGCTTTAAACACGCCCGGGGAAATAATATGTTTCAGGGAAGGGCTTTATCTTTCCAAAATATTTTTGAGTTTAAACGGGCACAGGCTTTTTTTAAGCGGAAAAATTATCAGGCTCTGCCCTGAAAACGGTATGGTTTTATTGTTTGACAAAATGAATAATTTCGCGCATGAAAAAATCGCAAAATATATATATAAAAGTATTGATAATTATTTAACGAGAATAAGTACTAAATGTAAAGTCTAAAGCTATGTTTTTCAGTAAGTTTGTTCATAGGTTATCTAATCCTTTTGCATATAGGGAGTGAAAAGATAACAAAGCATGTGTGCTTAAAAACAACGCGTTGTCAAATTTGTTAAATTATGATAACGCGTTCTTTTTTTA
>CALGPD010000233.1 GCA_937960625.1 uncultured Spirochaetia bacterium
GCTTATATATGATAGTATAAATCCAAGCCGTAATATGAAAGCTCTGGTTATTTTCAAATCGAAACCCGTTTCAACATTAACATCAAAATGATGCCGGTCGCTTGCTTCCGGAAAACCTTTTAACAACATTGTGCCATACTTATAATAATGCAGTAAATACCCTTCAGTTAATAACTGATATGAAAATTGAGGGTTTATAAAAAATGTCAAAAATCCTAAACTAACGTTAAAAAACAGCCCTGTATTAAAACTCCAGGCACTTGAAATCGAAAACCTAGAAATATCATAAAACGGGCCGGCGAGAAATTTCTTGGATAACTTGGGTTGAAAACCAAACTTAAAAGTTAAATTAACTTTATTTTTATCTCCGCTTAATATTCCCCATAAAACGCTTAACTCAGGATTGAAGTATAACTCAGTATATACCGGATCTATAACATTATCAAAACTTCGGAATGGAATAAAGTTAAAACTAACGTTAATTTCAAGTTTTCGTCCCAAGCCTATGCCCATCTTGGCATTTACACCGAGATTACGCTGATTAGTTTTCTTAGCTAAAGAACCGCTTATATACATTTCAGAATCATTTGAAAAATTATAAATTGAAAAAGAAAAGGAAAATTTCCCTGCAGGAGCAACATGTGACCTTTGATATATTTTTGATTTGCGTTTATTTCTCTCTTTTAGTCTTTTACGTTGTTCTTGTTTTCTTTTTTTCTCACGCTTTAAAGCAAGCTGTTTAAGCCTTTTCAATTCCTGTTTTTTCTTTTTTCGTATTGAATAACTAATTATATCTTTTTTTAGAATTCTCGTTGCCCGGTCTATTAAATTAAA
Organism: uncultured Spirochaetia bacterium; assembly: GCA_937960625.1. Lineage (GTDB taxonomy): Bacteria > Spirochaetota > CALGPD01 > CALGPD01 > CALGPD01 > CALGPD01. The sequence continues at coordinate 835 of CALGPD010000233.1, forward strand.
TATACCAATGCTGATCTCACCTAAAATGTTTATTTTCGAAGCTAGGCTTTTTTTATCAACATCGTATATATAAACCGTGAAATCCACTGATTTTACGCCGGATTTATTCAATATTGTATATTCACCGTATAAAACAAAATTCGCGTTTGAAGTTTTCCCTATTTTGATTAAATTATTTTCATCATTTATGGATTTTATCGCACCCTTTTTACTTTTCGTTGTGATAAAACCTTTTTTTTCAAAAGCAATTTTAATTGAATTCGGAATAGTGGTTTTGATAAAATTAAAATTCGGGTCTGATGAATTATAAATAAAAGAGAGATACACCACTTTATAATCCAAACGCTGGATAAATTTATTCTTTTCTGCCGATTTTCTTTTTTTAAAAATTTTTGATTTTATTTCAGCAACACGGGCCTTAATTTTAACAGCTTTTTCCCGGGTATTTTTATTTTTCCGGACTTTTTTTTCAGGCGCGGATTTGATTTTGTCAGCAGAATAACTTAAAGCATTAAAAATGCAAAGTAAAAAAACGAATAATATTTTTATAACAGTTTTAATTTTATTCATAGTATATTATCGATACAAAAAAACTTTTACTGAAATATTATAACACATAAAACTATTTTTCATTTTTTTTATTTAACAATTTATGTAAAAAAAAATGTAAAAATTGAATAATATTTTTCATTGTTTAATTTTTAAAATTTTTTCTAAAACAACTTCAAAACCCACAACGTTATTATTTTTTATTATCTTGTTGTATTCAACGTTGTCAAAAGCAGTTTCAACGTATAATAAACCTACCCCGCCGCTCATTTCCTCGGATTCAAACTGCATGAAAACATTGAAATCAAAATAATTTTTGTTTTTAAAACTGTTTAAGTCATTCATAATTTGATTAAAAATTTTATCATCTTCGTATGACAGTTCTAAGTTTAAATTTTTCAAACGTTCGTAGATAGAAAATAATTCTTCACGGCTGGCAACGAATTTTTTATGGCTGGTAATATCAAGGCCTTCACCTTTGTCCTTTATACTGACAATTAATTTAAATTGCTTTTCATTTATTTTCTCAATTTCAATTTTTATTTCAACTTGCTTTTCTTTGTCATATTTATTTCCGTGAATTATAGCGTTTCTCATAACTTCTCTGACACAATAATTAATTAAAAAAGCATCGGCGGAGCTTAAGCCTGTAATTTTTATCTTATCCATAATCTTGGCTGCAACAGGTGCCTCAAGATTTATATCACTAGGAATTTTTATTAAAAGTGAATTTTCAGTATCTTCTTCATATATCTCATCTTCATTAACATTATAGAGAATTTTTTCTTCTTCCAGCAGAGAAATAAAAATATCAGTAATCACAGGGTCATACTTTTTACCCTTTTCATCTTCTAATATTTTTAGTATTTTATTTTTCTTATCAAGTCCCTGAAAACGGTTATCATGAAGATAGTCAATAAAATCATCAACCAACCCTATTAACCTTGCTCCGATAAAAATTTCTTTGCCTATTAATCCTTTTGGATATCCGCTTCCGTCATATCGTTCATGATGCTGAGCTATTATTATTTTTACGCTATTCATACCCGCAATATTTTCAATCATATTAATACTTTTATCAATATGGCTTTTAACCAATTTCTTTTCTTGGCTTAATAAATCTTTTTTACTGTAGATTAAGTTTTCTATTTTACCAATCATTCCAATATCTTTTAAAATAGCAGCACTTTCAATATCCATTATAAGATTAAAATCCAGATTTAACTTTTGTGCAAGCTTTACTGAAAGAACCTTTGTTTCCTGAGCTTTTTCATATAATCTTGTAGAACTGGCAGATATTAAGGATGTTAATATCTGAACTGCATTCGAGAAATGATTTAATGTAGTTTTTTGTTTTTCTATAGCATTCATTTTCTCACTAAGTTCAACATTTATCTGTTCGGTTTTATTTATAAGTTCGAGATTTTGTTGTTCAATAAAACCTTCACGTTCTTCTCTTAATTTTTCATATAGATATAAAATCCCTGTAACCATAGTGAGCGGAATGAAATATAGTAAAACCGTAACCGGATCATAAGGAATAAGCAATACTTTAAAATAATCCAATAATAAACTTATACCAGTAAATAAATACAATGGTAATAGCCAGTAAACGCCTTTTTTCTTTCCTTTCAAATAAAAAACAAGTCCCGGATATACAAAATACCAGGTTATGGCCCTGTTACGAAGGCCGGTATTATATAAATAAAAAAGAAGTATTACTAAAGTGGAAGTTAGAATAATATCAGTAGACAAATTAACGTTTTTTGATAACCGCAAAAATACAATAACAAAAAAGCCAAAACCAAAAGCAATAACATTAAATATCCCTTGCCTAAAGTTGCCTAATAACAAATGAATAATACCAAAACCAAGTAATATTGAAGTACCAAGTAATATAAAAAAATTTATGAAAATAACACGTTGGATTAATATATGATTAGAGCGGTCTTTTATTCCGCTTGTTAGAAAATTATCTATAAAACTTTTCAAAGCATACACCGTATAATAAATATTAAATTTTATTATTGTATTTCATCTAAATATTGAAATAATAATCACTTTTTCTTAAATAAAACCTAATAATATTCTTTAAAAATATTAAAAAAAAATTAAAAAAATCATATAAAATCAATTTTTAAGTTATAATATTTTTAGCAGCTAAATAATCCGGGAGAATAACTAATTATGAAAAAAACAGCAGTATATCTTTTTTTAATATTCATATCAGCATCCATAATGCATACACAATCAAGAATTGAAACAAGAGCAAGAAAAAATTATTACAAAGGTTTAAAAAAATATAGGGAATTTAAAAAATACAGAAATACAAGCAGGGATATTGACAGTTCAT
>CALGPD010000234.1 GCA_937960625.1 uncultured Spirochaetia bacterium
GGTGCCATGAAGAATTAAACGTTTGCATACCCTCTTTTATTTCCATAGTTAAATCTACAATTTTATAATCCATATTACTACCTTTTTAATTCAAGCAATTCACATAAATTGCCACCGGCTGTCCTAAATAACGTAATATTAAATAATTTATTATTCACATTGAAGCTAAATATATCTGAAATTTCTTTACCCCCAAATTTTTCTATATTCCTAATTTCTTCTTTAAGATTATTTGAGTAAAAAGCCATACAAGTGTATCCTTTTGAATCCAAATAATATTTACTAAAATCTTTATTTTGACAAATTTCTATTGTACATGACAAGCTTGGATTAAAACTTCTTAAATTCATTTTATTACCCGATATCTTTTTAAACCTTAATACATTTTCCCAAAATTCTTCCTCTGTTTTTTTATTATATGCATTAACTTCAATGAAATTTTGCCTGTATTTATATTCTCCAGCTGTTGCCGGTAAACATTTACTATGTTCAATAATTTCTATCGAAATTATTGAATCTCCTGTTAGAAAAGCAATATCATGGGTATCATAAAAATTCTCTAGAAGTTCTTTTTTTGCGATATTATTTTTCAACTGTTTATTAATGAATTTACACGAATAATTATTATTAACAAAATTTTCTATTTCCGCATCAATATTAATTGTTGAATACGCAATATGATCAAAACCTATTATCAAAATAATTCCCTCAACTCATTTTTTTTAATTTTACCGGTGCTTGATCTTGGAAAACTATCCAAAACTTTAAATGATGATGGTACAGCATCTTCATTTAAGTTCTCTTTACAATATTTTAACAGCGCATTTTTATCAAAATCATTTTCTTCATTTAAAATGATAAATGCAAAAACCTCTTCTCCCCAAAAACTATGAGGTTTACCAATTACAGCCGCATCAAAAATATCAGGATATTTTAATAAGACATTCTCAATTGCTTTTGGGCTGACATTAGTTCCACCGTGAATAATTAAATCTTTGGTCCTTCCTGTAATAAAGAGATAGTTATTTTTATCTAAAAAACCATAATCGCCGGAACTTAGCCATCCATTCTCCATAGGATTTACCATACTTTTACCGTTATCAGATAAATACCCTATAAAAGAATATTTTGATTTTATCCAAATTTCCCCTTCATTACCATTTGACATTATCTTTTCCGGCTGTAGAATTTTAACATCAACACCGGATAAAATTTTACCAGCAGAACCTTGTGGACAATCATTTTGCTTTATATTACTAGAAACAAATAATAATTCGGACATACCATAGCTTTCCAAAGATTCGACTTTAAAAGTTTGATCAAATTTTTTTTTCGTTGCTTCCGGATAAGGAGCGGTACCCACAAATATATTTTTTAAATTTTTCCCAGTCCATTTTGGAACATCTTCATTTCTATTTAAACGGGCAAGTAAATTTGCCATAGTAGGTGTTAACCATACAGTATTAATGTCATATTTGATTGCATATTCCCAAACCAAAACTGAATTTCCGGCATTGAATTGGGGTGCTATAACAGCAGAACCACCAAATAATAAAGGAAGCAAAATAGTATTTAAAAAACCTGCCATATATCCCATTGGTAAAACGTGTAGTATACGAACTCTATCGTCTAAGTTAGTTAGTTCCCCAAAAGCTTTACAATTGGATATCATATTTTCAACACTATGGCAAACGCCTTTTGGTTTACTCGTTGTACCTGAAGTAAAAAAAATGCTGAAAACCTGTCCGGGATTATATTCTAATTTAAAATCCTGATTATTAGATTGCTCTTCTATAGTAAAATTTGATTGAATATACATTTTAGGATTAGTTAAATCCTTGATATAATCAATATCTTTTTGCGGTAATTTTTTATTTATGGGTATTATTGTAAATCCCCCAAACATGCAGGCAAAATACAAAAACACAAATTCAATACTATTATCAAGACTTACAAGTAGGCGGTCGCCCTGGATAAGGTTATTCTTTTTTAAATAATCAATTATTGAAAATGAATTTTTTAGAATATCTTTATAAGTATATTCTTTATCATTATATATTATTGCTAATTTATCTTCGCCGCTGTTTAATAAAAAGCTTTCAAAGAATAATTCAAGCTCATTATTCATATTTAATCTTGTTCTCCACCTATATAATGAGAGTAAAGAGGTTTCCAACTTCCATGCGCACCTTGATCAGATAATTTCATAGCAATTTCTTCAACAAGCTCCGGTTTAGCTTCAACCTTATTCTTTTCACTGACAGCAACGATTAATTTTAAAGGGTCGATACGGTATTTTAAGGCATATTCTTCAATAATCGGTAAATAACTTGAATGAAATAAAGCTAAACCTGAAATCATATCAACCGAATTAAGGCCTTTTTTTTGTATGATAGGATAAATATATTTCTCTGAAACTGACATAACTGATATTGGATCTATATCCATATCTATGCCTTTTCGCATTAAAATACTTAAAAATTGTTCAGTTGAAGTATTACCCGCACTGCGTCCAAATCCTTGTAAAGATGTATCTATAACATCGACACCGAGCTCTGTTGCAACTAGTGCATTTGCAATCCCCAACCCTAAATTATTATGCCCATGGAAACCTAATCTTAAGCTGTCTGTGTTATCTTTAACAGCTAGAATATATTTTTCAACTTCTTCCGGCAGCATGCCTCCGGCAGAATCAACAATATATATTAAATCTGAGCCGTATTTTTTAACTTCAGAAGCATTTTTAGCGAAAACTTCTGGCTTAGAAGCATATGATTTCATAAAATTTGAACACACAAACATATTATGTTTTTTTGCCTTTTCAATAAAAGGTTTTGAATCTTCATAATCAGAGATATTAGTACCGATACGGATAAATTTCATACCGTATTCAGCGGCCATATCTATATGTCTTAATTCAGCTATTCCGGGAATACAGAACATTCCCCAATCCGCATTCTTAATTGCTTCTGCTCCGGCTTGAAGATAAACTTCATCAGTTTCAGCAGCAACGCCTTTTCCATTTTCAGATGCGCCCAAACCTACGCCATGTCCAATCTCTATCATATCAAAGCCCAATTCTTCTAAAGCTGAAGCTATAGTAATAGTATCTTCTTTAGTAAATTGAAAATTAATTGCATAACTTCCATCTCTTAACGTACATTCTAGTATTCTTGGTTTATTCATAAAAATCATTCCATTTTTTCAAATTTTCAGTAGCAATAAAATTATATACCCAATTTCAAAAAAAATCAACTTTTAATTAATATATAAAAATAACAAAAACTATTCATAACTTAAACGATTTGATTTTTTAATATTTAAAGTTTATATTACATTAAGTACTAATAGTTTCTTCGTTTATTTTGATTATACATTTTTTAAAATGTATTGTTTTCTTTATAACAATGATAGGAATTATAGTAATATAGTTTTAATAAATAAATTTTTAAAATAGTATACCAATATGACTAACTTTATAAATTACGGAAAACAATGGCTTGATGAAGACGACATTAATAGTGTTATTAACGTATTAAATTCAGACTATCTTACTCAAGGGCCCAAAGTTAATGAATTTGAGCAGACACTCTGTGATTACACAGGAGCTAAATACTGCGTTGCTATAGCTAACGGAACAGCAGCGCTCCACATTGCAGTTGCCGCTTTAGAAATTGGAAAAGGCAAAAAAGGCATTACATCTCCTATAACCTTTGTTGCCTCCTCAAACTGTATGGTATATAACGGACTTATACCAAATTTTGCGGATATAAAACCCGATACCTATAACGTAAATCCCGAAGAGATAAAAAAACGCGTTGACAATAACACTAAACTTGTTATCCCTGTGCACTTTGCAGGACAACCCTGCGATATGAAAGAGATAAAGAAAATAGCTGATGAAAACGGTTTATACGTTATTGAAGACGCGGCACACGCTATTGGAAGCAAGTATGAAGACGCGAGTAAAGTCGGTAATTGTAAATACAGCGATATGACAACCTTTTCCTTTCACCCTGTAAAAACCATTACAACTGGCGAAGGTGGGGCAATTACAACGAATGACAAAAAACTTTATGAAAAAATATTATTATTTCGTTCACACGGTATAACGAAAGACCAAACAAAACTAAAAATGAATCCCGGGCCATGGTATTACGAAATGCAGGATATTGGTTTTAATTACAGGTTAACGGATATACAAAGTGCATTAGGAATAACACAACTTCAAAAATTAGATGAATTTGTAAAACGGAGAAGAGAAATTGTAGAGAAATACAATGATGAATTTAAAAATATTGAATGGTTGACAACGCCTTATGAAAAACCGGAAGTTAATTCCGCATTTCATTTATACGTATTACAAATTGATTTTAAAAGAATAAATAAAACGCGTTCACAAGTTATGAATGAACTTAGAGAAAAGAAAATCGGAACACAGGTTCATTATATCCCGGTACATACTCAACCTTATTATAAAAACAAACACGGTTTTAACCATGGTGATTTTCCCGTTGCTGAGGAATATTATAAAAAAGCTTTAAGTATTCCATTATATCCTAAAATGTCGGATTATGAAATCCAATACGTTATTAATAACATACTAGAATTAGGGAATTAATTATGTCTAAAAAGCCAAGCTGCCTCTGTGTTATTCCGGCGAGAGGCGGAAGTAAAAGAATACCCGGTAAAAATGTTAAACCGTTTTTAGGTAAACCTATAGTACAG
>CALGPD010000235.1 GCA_937960625.1 uncultured Spirochaetia bacterium
ATACTTGTTAACACGTTTAACTTAACACAGTTAACTTTAGGTGTATACCGTTATTCTATAAAGACATCCAGAATATTCGACATAATGGAACAAAGTGTATTAAAAATGTTGACATTAGCAATAGACGGTGCTAAGAAAGCAGGGCAGAATGTAAATATTGTCGGGGAAAATAAAACTTTTGGAAAATATTTACTTGAAACCCCGGATTTTATTGATTTTATGGTTAATTCCAAAGCAGACAGCATTACGGTAATTCCCGAAGATTTTATTGATGTTAAATTAAATATTTCCAGAGCCGAGAAATAAAACTTTAAGTAAAAGTTTTAGATATAACATGAAGAAAAATTCAAGCCGTTATGAACTCGTATAAACGCAAAACGAATAGGGCTTAAAGCAGGAATTAAAGTTTTAAGTATAAATATGTCCCTTGTATTTAAATAACACGTTGTTAAACCAAATGGGATTGCTTGGCTTTGCCTCGCATGTGACTGTCTCCGGGAGAGTGCTTACTTATAGCTTCTCCAGTGGGGTTTTTCTCAAATGGTAAGAAACAACGTCTCTTCGAGGAGCATGTGCGACAAAGCAGTTTCGTTTAGAAAAAACACCAAATAGGATTGCTTGACTATGGCTCGTAAGTGATTATGCCCTAATCTAATAAAAAAGGGGCATTGTCTGCCCCTTTGGTCTATTGGAAAGTTTGTTAAATTGTCTTTTTTATTATTGGTTGGAACCCGCTTGATTACCTACCGGGCCATTTGAAGGTTTTTTATTGGATGCATTTTCATTTGTTCCATTCGTTCCCTCCTGTTCCTTTGCCGCCTTTTCGGTTTTTGTGACTTCAATTTTAGGTTTAATTGTTTGATAAGTCCTGCCGTAATCATCTTTGATAATGTAATTAACAGTGTCAGCGCCGAAGAACATCTGTAAAATCGTAAGGCGCATATATAGTTTATTACTAAATGCCATATCAATATATCTGCCTCTTAATTTAAACTCACCGTCTAAATCGTGAATTACTTTTGTTTTACCTTCTGAAAGTAATTGTTTTTCAAGATATTTGAATTTATTGTCTTTATTGAATGAAATAGTTACTTTACGCCCGTTTGATTCATATACCCATGTTGACAGAATTTCTTTTTTGAATTTATTTGAGTAAGCTGACAACGAATATATTAGAACTATTAATATTGCTAAAGTTATTTTTTTCATTTTATGCCTCCGCATTAAACGTATATATATATTTTATCGGAGTTTAAAAAAATTTATTTAGCTAAATTTATTCGTTTTTCACTCAGATTCAACCGCGCCGGCAGCAATGAGTTTTGAAGCTATTACATGCTCACCCTTATCCCATGCAATTTTCAGCGGGCTGTTACCATCTTTCGCTTTGACATTTACATCTGCTTTATTTTCAATAAGCATTTGAACAATATCAATGTGGCAGTTTTCCACAGCATTCATTAAAGCAGTGTATCCGTTTTTATTCTGGAGATTAACATCAGCGCCGTTTAAAATAAGTATAACAGCGATTTCAAAAAAACCTTTAAAACACGCCCACATTAAGGGAGTTACACCATAATCGTTTGTAATATTAACATCAGTTCCAATTGCTAACAATCTGTCAACGATGTTTTTTTCACCCCAAAATGATGCATGAAGTATTAAGCTTTTTTTCGTTGGAAATATTGAATCCTTATACATGCGTTCTCTAACTTTAAAATACTTATATAAAATAGTATCATTCAACACATCAGAATCGGAATCTGAATAAGGTGTTTCTTCCATATTGCTATTCCTTTATGGATAACTTTTAATTTCATTATACAATGATAAGTATATAAATATCAAACTTTTATATTTTTTTTGAAAATTATTTTATGAACGCATGAATTGGAGCAATCAGCCTTTTATAACGTAATAAACTTTAAACCGGAGTATTTATGCCTCCACTTGAAAAATACGTTATTAAGGGTAATTATAAAAAATTTTACGATATTAAGGATTTAGTTATAATTGGAGCATCAACATCAGGGGTTCCGGATTATGATTCTTATTCTGATAAGGACGTTGTAACGGATAAAAATGAATTTATCAATGCGCTGCAAAATTCCACTGGATATGTTACATTAAACCTTGAGAATGACTTGATTATTAACGAAGAAGATTTACCGCTAAACGTGGGGGAAAATGTAAAGGGTATAATTTCTTATCAGGATATATCCGGGAATGCAAATCCTGCTAAAATCGTTTTTCTCCCCTATTCTGAACTGGAAGATGGAAATACAATTTTTGTATCTAAAAACAACGAAAACTCTGCTGATATATCCGGAGCAGGAACTAAAAACACTCCGTTCTATTCAATTAGTTATGCATTACAAAATTGTTCAGGCTATACTAAAATATGTATTCTTGATAACGCTAATTATTCCAGCGAACAAAAAATTACATTCGCGGACTTACCTGGGGAAATGTGTATTTATTCGAACTATTACCCTACTATGCCTGAAATTGAAATCAACTATTCAAATACAACTGAGTTATATAAACATGAATTTAAAGGCTTGAAATGGGAAATTAAACAAATAAAAGCGGGGTATATTCCTCATAATGATAACGGATTTTTGAAGTTCATCAACTGTGACTTTAATTCATGCAGCGTGGATTTATTTTACTCATGGTTTTCCAATAACCAATCAGGTGATACATCGGATTTTACAGTAGGAATTTATAACAGTATTTTAAAATACTGCACGTTTTATATTGGAGCGTCAAAGTCCGGTTCAGATATTAATTATAATGGTATTATTCACTTTATTAATAATATAGCTCTTTACGGTTATTACTATAT
>CALGPD010000236.1 GCA_937960625.1 uncultured Spirochaetia bacterium
ATATAATACTTAACACTATAATTATATTAAAAAAATATTTGACAAAAAATAAATACTTTTTAAAATGGTATTTGGAAATAGGGAAAAATAAAAATTCGTTTTAATTTTTGGCAACCATAATTATTATTAGGGACGTATATTTGTTCCTTATTAAAAATAATTAGATTACCAACCTACATTATATTTTCTATATTTAAAAACGAATTGCAGCGGAAAAAATTTTTATTTATTTTATGGGAGGTGTTATGACATCAAAATTACATCCGTTTTTAAAAAATTCAGGAGACATTTTATCTAAGGACAAAATCGTATCAGCAACCGAGGCGGTTGAAATTATCAAAGATGGAGATATTATAGGAACCGGCGGGTTTGTTGGAATTGGCTTTGCTGAAGAAATAGCGATTGCTTTAAAAAACAGATATGAAACAACGAAAAGCCCTAAAGATTTAACTTTTTACTTTGCCGCGGGGCAGGGAGACGGCAAAGACAGAGGAATGAATCACATTGCAATTGAAGGTATGATTAAACGCGTTATCGGCGGCCATTGGGGATTAATTCCCAAACTTCAACAGCTGGCTCTAAATAATAAAATTGAAGCTTATAATTTTCCACAAGGTATTTTAGCGCATATGTTAAGGGATTCCGGAGCTCATAAACCCAGAACCATATCCAAAGTTGGTTTAGGCACTTATATAGACCCTAGAATTGAAGGCGGAAAAATTAACAGTATTACTAATGAAGATTTAGTTGAAGTTGTTGAATTGGATGGAGAAGAATATCTATCTTATAAAACTCAGCCTATTAATATTGCAATTATAAGAGGCACAACAGCTGACCCTGACGGCAATATTACAATGGAAAGAGAAGCACTTACATTAGAAACTCTTGCGCTTGCAATTGCGGCAAAAAATAATGGTGGGTTTGTTATAGCTCAAGTTGAACGTATCGCTGATAGAGGTATGCTAAAACAACGGGATGTTAAAATACCCGGTATTCTCGTTGATTGTGTAGTTGTAGCTACAAAATCTGAATATCATATGCAGACTTTCGCTGAACAATATAACCCTGCTTTTGCCGCGGAATTCAGAGTACCGGTAAAATCGCTTAAACCCATGGAATTAGATCAACGTAAAATTATTGCAAGACGAGCAGCATTTGAACTTATCCCTAATGCGGTTGTTAATCTCGGGATTGGTATGCCTGAGGGAGTTGCTAATGTAGCAGCCGAGGAGGGTATTTTAAAATATCTGACTTTAACTGCCGAACCCGGTGTAATTGGAGGTATTCCCGCCGGAGGCTTAAATTTTGGCGCAGCAATAAATGTTGATGCGGTTATCGATCAACCATACCAGTTCGATTTTTACGACGGAGGTGGATTGGACGTTGCTTTTCTAGGCCTTGCTCAGGCAGATAAAGAAGGTAACTTAAACGTTAGTAAATTCGGTCCTAAACTTGCAGGTTGCGGTGGTTTTATAAATATCAGCCAAAACGCGAAAAAAGTAGTTTTTGTAGGAACATTTACAGCCGGAGGCCTTAAAATTTCTATTAACGAGGGCAAATTGAGTATTAACAGCGAAGGTAAGGTTATTAAGTTTATTGAAAATGTTGAACAGAAAACCTTTTCAGGAGAAATTGCTTTAAAAAATAACACGCCCATACTGTATATTACAGAAAGATGTGTCTTTGAACTTACCAAGAACGGTTTACAGTTAATAGAGATTGCTCCTGGAATTGACATAGAAAAAGATATTTTATCAAAAATGGAATTTAAACCCGTTGTAAATGAAACACCAAAATTGATGGACCAGAGAATATTCTCTAATGAACCCATGGGATTGTTATCCAACCTTCTTGAAATTCCTATAAAAAACCGTTTAACCTTTGATAAGGAAAATGGAATCTTCTTTGTTAACTTTGAGAATTTAAAAATTAGAGTTAAAAATGATATTTCAGAAATCAGAAAACAAGTGGACAATATTTTATCTTCAATCGGAAAAAAAGTCAAAGCTATCGTTAACTATGATAATTTTGATATAGTTCCTGAATTGATTGATGAATACAGTAAAATGGTTAAACACGTTGTTGATAAATATTATACAAAGGTAACGAGATATTCCACAGGAACATTTATGCGCATGCAGCTAGGTAATTCATTAGGTGAGAGGGGAGTATCACCTCATATGTATAAAACTTATCAAGAGGCGAGTAAAAATTTAAGTTAACTCAAACATAGTGATAACTGCTTTTTTTTGGATTTCCTTATCATTATAAAAATCGAAATCCACAACGGAAAAATCATACTCGGATATCAAGTTAATTTTAAAATATTTATCCAAGTCAATTTTTAACCAGTCAAAGTAGTTATCGCTTTTTTCTTCAATCCAGAATACAATAACGAATCTACGGATTTTCTTTTTAATTAGCCTGAAATTCTCAAGATAAGATTTAATTTCATTGGATTCATTTGATTTCCACCTTAATAAATTAATACACGCTATAGTATCGCTGTCCTTTTTAATTATTAAATCAGCAATGTGGTTCTTTTGTGGGTAATAATGCTGTAATAAAACTTCATAAGGCCAATTTATTGAGAGAATTTTTTTGTAAATCAAATATGAAATAGTACAGTTGTTAAGAAAATAAAAATTAGGAGAAATACTCTTATGCAGTTTCAGAGTTTTTTTGTTTTTGGAGATTAATTCATATAAGTCCTGATTTTCAGCCTGAATTGTTTCAGTTATAGAATTAAAAAACACATTCATATCTTGAATAAAATCTGTCATGCGACACCTATCATTTATGCTTCTTATTTAAACAGCATTTTTTATATTTTTTCCCGCTTCCGCAGGGACAAGGCTGATTCCTTCCGATTTTATTACCACCGGGTATAAACATGGATTTAAGAATCTTTTTGTACGTTGTAAGCGTATCCTGTTTATATATTTTACTAAGGATTTCATAAAGTTCGGAATGCTTCCGTTTTAATGATTCAGGGTTTTCAAAAAAGTATTCAGAAACCACAGCAAAAAATTCCGCGGTATTTGTTAAACCATACGGATTAATTTCAGAATCACCGTCCTCCATCTTTTTCATCTCAATTTCCATAATTTCGCGCCATTTGTTAATGGTTTTTCTATCAGCCATTTTTTCCGGTATTCCGTCTATGCTACCGTCTTTTTCATCTATTTTATGGATAAACTCATGAATTCCAACATTTAACTTATCATTATTTACTTTAAATCCGTGTTTAAGAGAAGGTTTGGATAACACCATTGCTCCGCCAATACCCACCATTCCTAATATATTTCCCCCCTTATTATTAAAATCAAAACTTTCATCAAAATCCGAAGGGTAGATTAATACTTCACTTAGTTCACTGTAATCCCAGTCCTTAAAAGAAAAAACAGGTATTATAGCGCTACAAGCAACGAGTATTCTTATTTCATCATCAACATTGGTTTCAATGCCTGTAATTAAAGTCTCACCGAGGAAAATTTGAACCCTTTGTTTAAACTCTTTTTTCTGGTTTTCATCTAAAGTATGATAAAATTGTATTTTTTCGTTTAATAATCTTTCATAATTGGGATTAAACGGTTGGGATAATATTTTTTTTCTTCTTCTGTATTTTCGGGTAAAATATAAAAATAAAGGATATGGCAGTAATATTACTGCTGATATGGAAATAATTATATTTGATAATTTAATTTCACTAAAAACTAAAATAAATAAACCTGTTAAAAAGCTTATGATAATAGAAAAAGTAATTGAAATGTTCTTCGTTTTGGAGTGCGTGTTACTATGTATCAATCTATTTGCTCCATATTAATATTCTATTTAATAACTTAATTTTACATTAAAAAAGTCAAGTTTGCAAATAAATAAAACAAAAAACCCCTCACGGTTTGGATCGTAAGGGGTGCTACAGGGGAATAGGGAGAAGCATGAGGTTAAGGTTATGGTTCTCCTCTTGATGTTGTTTGAGATATTAAACAAATTATTACTTAATTTATCTCAAAAAATTTTTAAAAAAACTTTATTTTTTTAAAAAAAAGTGATTAAATAAAAAAATAAATAATGGAGGCAACGTGTATATACTAT
>CALGPD010000237.1 GCA_937960625.1 uncultured Spirochaetia bacterium
ATTGAAACCCGTTTATGACGGCGGTGTTTCTGTTCCTATTCATGATATAAAACTGCCTGATAGGGATTTAGTACATCCGGCTTATCATTATCCGTCATTCATCACATCTAAAGGCTGTCCTTTTGCATGTGATTATTGTTATTTATCAATATTTGAAAAGAAAAAATACCGTGTTTTACCCGTTGACGCAATCATTGAAGATATGGACAGAGCAGCAGCAAGAGGTATTGATTTTGCAAGCGTTGTTGTTGATGAAAATGTCTCGGGATATTCCAAATCAGATTATGAAAACCGGATTGAACTTTTTGAGAGAATGATTAATAAGAAATATAAGTTTGTGTGGGGCGCTCAATCCACTGTTGATATATATAAAAAACCTGAACTGCTAAAACTTATGCATAAAGCAGGATGCAGAACGCTTTTTCTCGGTTTAGAAGCAACGAATAACAAAAACCTTGGCGAAGAAGTAAACAAAGGTTTTGCGGGCAGAATAGATTATAATAAGGCTGTTAAAACAATTCATAAAGCGGGTATTTCCGTTATAGGTTCTTTTATAATCGGGCTTGATAATCAGGATATGGATTACGCGAAGCAGCTGCCTAAAGCACTTAAAAAAATGAATATCGAATATCCCAGAATGTTTTTTCTCACAGCATGGCCGGGAACTCCTTTGTATAGAAAGCTGGAGCAAAATGACCGGATTATTCCGGGCTGGGATCATGTAAGAAAAGATATACCCAATATTAAATACAATAATTTCAGCCATGAGGAAATAAGAAAAGCGAAGAAAATCTTTTTCGATAACTATTTTACAAAACCGTATATTCTAAAAATAGTTTTACGCTGGTTATTTAGAGAACCCGGTATGGTAAAATTCTTTATTAAAATATTGACACAGAATTTCGGTGAAGAGGGTAAGATTAAAAATGCCGAACTAAAAGAAAAAGCAAAAGAAATCAAGAAACTCGTTGATAAGCATTTCGAAGGAACTAAAAAGGCTTTTGTTGAGAAAAAAGAAGTGCCTGTATAAAATAAATGCAGAGAAAGAAAATCTTTCCCTGCCGTATGATTAAGGTTTATTTACTTGCGGAAATAATCCATGTATTTTTTGAATGTTCTTCTTCTTCTGCGCCAATAGGATTTATTAACCCCTTTATTATAATCAATGTTCTCCATTAATTCTATAACGCGTTTTGAGAGTTCTGCATATGTTTTGGATTTGTAAACTTTTCTTCTCCATTTTGAACGAATAACCTGCCATTTTGGCTTATAAATACCCCAACTGATATATTTTTCAAGATATGTTAAAGAATACTTAGCATATCTTATTCTGGAAGCTTTTTTAATGTAATAATTAAGATATCTTTTATACCTTCTCGCCGAACCGTTATAATCAGCATAACTTGTAACACTGTTTTTGACAGTGTTATAAATATATTTAAATTTTTCTACATCACTTTCACCCGTACTTGTGCTTTGATTGTTGCTGTTTGAGTTATTGTTATTATTGTATGAACCACGGCTGTTATTTAACGCGGATTTTATCAGGCTTTCTTTTAACCTATAAGGATGGCCTTTAAAAAGAATTTTTCCCGACCGCGAAATTAATAATTCATGAGGTATGCCTCTGAATTTAAAATTACTTGTAATTTGGCTTCTGTAGCTTCTTCCATCAACCATAACGTGAAAAGTATAGCCTTTTCTTTTAAGCATGCTTTTATCGCGGTATTTTCCGCCAAGGCCCACAGCAAAAATGATTAAACCTTTATTACCGTATTTTTGATAAAGCCTGTACGTTTTAGGCAGGCTTCTTACACACGGCCCGCACCAGCTTGCCCAGAATTTTAATAGAATTACTTTTCCTTTATATTTGGATATTGATTGGGAATTACCGTTCCAATCAGTCACTTTTAAATCAGGCGCAATATCTCCAACGCTCTCAGCATATACAGTGCTTAGACCCAATACTAAAATAATTAAAATTATGCATAGTTTTTTAAACATAATAAACTCCACTTTTTCATTGTTTATCTAAATTAACACTAACGGTTTTTATTCAAAAGAATAAAATTTATAAACGGAAAAAAACTTGGTATAAAATTTTTGTAGAATTTAAGGCTGATTGGCATAGCAGCTTAGAGGTGATAATATAAACGGGATTGCTTTGCCGCGTACGCTCCCTGCAAGTGGCATTGGTTAGCAAGGCTGCCGAAAAAAACATAAATATGTCTGATTAGACTGATGTGTCTATTCCAAAAAATATCAATATGGTCTGTTTGTGCCGATAACTTAGTGGGCTTGTTTTTTTAAAACACGTTTCAGGAATTATTAATAAAAAAGCGCGTCTGCAATTCAGCGCGCTTATATATATAAACTAGTTCTTTATCTTACTATAGTCGGTATTCCGGCTTTACCTGAACTTGTGTCTTCCGGTGGGATTTCAACTCCGCCTGCTTTTTTGCTCCCTGAACTTCCGGATGAAGAGTTTTTCCCGGAGAATAAATCAAAAGCATAAGAAAGTGTTACTCCAACTCCCCAGAATATTTCATCTCCGGCAGGCAGATATGTGTTATCATTACAACGTTCAACATAGTAATTAGACGGGATATATAATCCGCCCTGAAACGATAAAGTTAAATTTTCAAATAGTTTACCGTAAATTTTTACCTGTGCTTCGGTTCCCATATATGCAAAGTCTTTAGTCTGCATTAAAGGCAGTGCTGAGATTGTAAATTTCCAGCCTTTTACATTTATGTTTAATTCGATATAACCGAATATTTTACTGTTTGTTTTGTCATATGACTTTGGAGGATCATATTTATCGTAATCTTTAAAGTGATAAGCGCTTACATAAGGAGCTGGAAAATACCCTTTATTCGCGTAGAGTAAAAGCCCGCCCATTGATAAGGCTTTCATGTTACAATATTTTTCTCCGAAATATGCCCCGGTAAATAGAAAATTAAAAGTTCTATTTACTATTAATTTTATATTAAACCATGCCGCAAAATCCCTATAATCTCTTCTCGTTGTATATTGATAATCCCTGCCGTAAGAAAACGCGCCTGTTATATCTATTTTGATTTTTTTACCGCCAATATTATACTCACCTAAATAAAATCTCGCGCCGCCGTTTATCAAATAATCATTGTCTGCCTGGTTAACTTCGTTATTACCGCTTTGTGCTCTGTCCGCTCCGCCGTCTGTATTTGCGCCGTATTTAACATAAAACGCGAAAACTTTAAAACCGAAAGTTTTAGATGAAGCATAGTTGAAAACAACACCAACGCGGAAACTCGTTGTATTTCCATTAAAGTCTTCTATTTCTTCATCATCAGTAGCTATTGATGAAAAGAGATACGTATCGGGTTTAGCCGCTATACCTAAAATATCAACAAGTACAGTCAGATGCATTGAATCTGCAAGAGAGATATTAAATGTAATACCGTCAACTATATCATAGAAATAAAGTTCTTTTAAGGTATGGCCTAAGCCGAACCTCTGTCTGCCGAATGTAAGGTTGAAACCGTCTGTAATAAAGAGTTTAAAATAAGCGTAAGAAAACAGAATGCTGTTCCCCCCGTTGTCCTTTCCTTCAAGGTTATCATTTCCCCAAAACCCTGAGCGGTACATTTCAAGAACAAATACGCTGCTTTTAAACGACTTTTTTAATTTAAACTCAACTGTTGAATACATAAAGTTTATCGCGTCATCAGTGTTCAAGTTTTGATTGCTTTGATTATATTGATATACTCCGTAATCATACGCAAGAAAATCAGAATTATCGAACTGATAATACTCAGTCATTAGATTTATTTTGAAATATGAATCTGTGTCTTTTTTAAACGGGTCGTCCGACAACGCGAAGCCCGCTTCAGGCAATATATACAGAATTGCCATTGTAATTAAAACTATAATTTGTCTTTTCATTTTACATTAACCTCATTTGTTTTCTATAACTAAATGTCTTTTTAATTGTTTTTAATATTCTCCTGCAGCCGCGTATCCGGGTGATCCGTAAGTATGCGTGTTATATCCACCGTAGTTGATATTTTCACTGCTTGTACCCCAGCTTCCTCCTGATAACCTTACAGCAGAAG
>CALGPD010000238.1 GCA_937960625.1 uncultured Spirochaetia bacterium
GTGTTAACGAGTATGCCGTCAAACATAGAAGAATACTCATCAATCAACATTACGTTGGACGGTGTATCTATAACGATTTTAACTTCAAGGCCGTTTTTTCCCTGTTCAAGTTTGAACTTGCTCATTTTTTTCAAAATTCTGTTTGCTTCTTTTATTGTCCTGACAAACGGTATGGCAACTTTAACGTTAGATAACCCCATATCTTCACGCACTCTTCTGATAGCTTCGCATTCCAGTTCAAAAGCTTCAGAAAAATCAAAATAATTCAACCTTGCGGCTCCTCGGTATCCTAAAAACGGGTTAACTTCATCGGGTTCGTAAATATCACCTCCAATAAGGTTTTTGAAATCCGTCGAAGTATAATCCGAAAACCTTACGCAAACTTCATTAGGGAAGAACGCTGCCGCAATTCTCCCAACATGCCGCGAAACTTTTTGTATAAAAAACTCTCTCTTATCATCATAGCCCATTGTTTTTGCTTGAATTTTTAAAATTAAATCTTTGAACTCGTTGTCGAAAACGAGGTCTTCAAATTCCTGTAGAGCAAGAGGGTGTGTACCGATTTTTTCAGATAACAAATCTTCTATGCGTACAATACCCACACCATCAGAAGGGTAGCCTGCCCATTTAAACGCTGAATCTCCGGTGGAAATATCGAGCAATATTTTAGTCTTTGTTTCCGCTACCTGAGAAATATCTATTTCATCAACACTATAATCAATTATTCCTGAATAAACAGAACCGGTTTCACCCTGATTACAGCAAACCGTTATTTCTTTTCCCGTTTGAATTAACCCGGTTGCGTCTCCTGTACCCGCGATACACGGTATTCCCAACTCACGCGCTACAATCGCGGTGTGAGATTTTCTCCCTCCCGTGTCCGTAACGATTGCCGATGCAAGTTTCATGATGGGTTCGTAATCAGGATCTGTTGTCTTAGCAACGAGTATATCGCCCTTTTTAAACTCTCCCATATCATTTGAATCATTTATTATAACAGCGGTACCGTTCCCGATTTTATCTCCGATTGCAATACCCGATGTTAATAACGGAGCTTTTTTGGATTCATCTAAAGTATACCTTTTTATTATAGTAGCGGCTCTTTGTGATACAACGGTTTCCGGCCTTGCCTGAACAACGAATAACCTGTCAATATTACCGTCTTTTGCCCATTCAATATCCATGGGAGTATGCTTGCCGTTTTTTTTCGAATAATACTTTTCGATTAATCTTCCCCAGTCAGCAAGTTTAAGAATCTCCTCATCTGTTAAAACGAAACGGTTTCTATCTTTATCGTGTACAACGATGTTTTTCGTTGGAGTTAACGGATTATCAGTATAAACCATTTTTATTCTTTTAGAACCCATTTTTTTACTAATAATTGGTTTAAACCCTTTTTCCAAATTGGGTTTATAAACCAGATATTCATCCGGTATTACAGCGCCCTGTACAACGTTTTCACCCAAACCATAAGCAGCGTCAATAGAAACAACGTCTTTGAAACCGGTTTCAGTATCAACAGTGAACATTACACCGCTTGATGCCATATCGCTTCTAACCATTTTTTGAATACCAACGGAAATATACACTCCGAAATGGTCGAAATTTTTATCAATTCTGTATTTGATTGCCCTGTCAGTAAAAAGAGACGCAAAACAGTTTTTCGTTGCAAGCAGTACCTGATTTGCCCCGCGGATGTTTAGATAAGTATCCTGCTGGCCCGCGAACGAAGCATCGGGTAAATCTTCAGCGGTAGCGCTGCTCCTAACCGCGGTGTCTGTGTTTTTTTCCTCATAAAAATCGCATAACTTTGTATATGCGTTTGTTATTGCCTCGTTAAGTTCGGGAGAAAAATCCGTTTCTATTATAAGTTCCCTTATTTTTTTTCCCGTTGCTTTTAAACTCTCAAGGTCATCAGGGTTTAACTGTCCGAGAATTTTTTTAATTTTATCTTCTATGCCTGTTTCTTGAGTAAATTTTTGATAAGCCGTAGCAGTAATAGCAAAACCAAAAGGAACGTTAACTCCCTGCTCAGTGAGGTTGGAATACATTTCCCCAAGGGAAGAACACTTTCCTCCAACATATTGTAAATCATCAAGCCCGATTTCATCAAACCATAAAATTAACGCGTTGTCTTTATCTCCACCCATATTTAACTCCCGATATTATTTACTATTATTGTATGCTAATAGTGATAATTTCTCAAGTTTTTTATACGGGTTTAAAGTTTAATTTATAGGTTTAAAATGTAGAAGGTGAAGGACGAGTAGGGCGGTAGGAATAATTAGAGTTTAAATAACTTTATTAGAAAATCATGGATGAAAATAACCAATTAGTAATAGTATTTGGTTTTTATGAAAAATATCAACGTAATGAAAATCAAATTCCCCCTATATTTCAAAGTGGGCGGTTAAGATTAATGTAAAAAAACAAGCCGGGGGATTTTAAACAAAGCAAATAAAGCGTATATAGTTTTATATATCTATTTGATTTCCGTAATGATTAATTTGTTTCCTCTTTTACTACTGGTATTCGGTTTGATTATCTTGAATTTTTTCACATATGTTTTAGTGGAAATATACCGGCTTTTAGGGTTTTTTCTCAACTGGTAATGCAGGGTTATATACGTTACTTTGCCTAAATGAGCCTTATTGAACTCACGCTCACCATGTTTATAGAAATAGTTTTTCACGTTGTTCGCTATAAAATAATATTTTCTATCGTTAAACTTAAACCACGTTTTATTATAGATGTTATACCCTTTATTTGACGTGATTTTGACAGTTACTTCACTGAAATGATGGCATACAAATTTTCCTTTTACCATCCTCGGTGTACCGTTACCCCAGGTGTAGTTAACCGAAAAAGTAATTCCGT
Source organism: uncultured Spirochaetia bacterium (assembly GCA_937960625.1). Lineage (GTDB taxonomy): Bacteria > Spirochaetota > CALGPD01 > CALGPD01 > CALGPD01 > CALGPD01. Next base: position 2,878 of record CALGPD010000238.1, read on the forward strand.
TTTTTTGATATTTTCCGTAGTGAGAAATACATATTGATGCTTTTGCTAAAACTGAAAACTGCATTATTAATATCAAAATTAAAAATACTTTTAAAAACCTTTTCATTGTTTTCTCCTTAGTTTTCTATTCTAACACCGGATTTTAATAAAATAATACAATATTTTATATTTTGAATGTATATTTCAATTTTTAATATATAAAAGAGTTGATTTTACCCTTGTTTGTATTAAAATGTAATGTAAATAAATTATTAAGTTAAAGGAATAAAACAATCAGCGATTTTAATTTTAAAACCTCTATCCCCGATACATGCAATTTTGCTATTCTTATCCGGGCTTACAC
>CALGPD010000239.1 GCA_937960625.1 uncultured Spirochaetia bacterium
TTTCAGAGTATTGATATAAAATTAAAAAAAATGAAATTGTTTTCACACAGTCTGGGAGCAGTGAGAGAGGAAGAATTCCCAAAACGGAAAAGATAGTTTTATTGATTTTTCTCTATAAACCTTAAGAAAGCAAACACTGACATGCTTGCTTTCTTTAATATTCCAAAATAAAAAACTTAATTAATATGTCAACAAACTAAAATTAAGTTTGTTAATTTTACAGATATTATTAACTTCCCGTTCTGCGGAAATTTCTGCTGTGTCTTGCGCCATATCTTTTTAAAAGATCATATGCCCTTCTATCAGGGGTGATATCAAGCGGAGTTTTGCCTTTTTTATCTACTATATTTAATTTAGCGCCTTTTATAACGAGATACCTGATAACTTTCCGGTGTCCGCTCATGCCGGCTAAAAATATTGGGGTTCTGCCATATTTATTCCGGGCATTTACATTAGCGCCGCGGGATATTAATATTCGCACAACGTTGTATCTTCCATTCATAGCCGCGTTGTGTAAAGGAGTATAACCGTCTTTCTTTTTTGCATTTACATTAACGCGTTTTGAAATTAGTAACCTGGTTATTTTATCCAAACCGAAAAACGCTGCTTTATGTAAAGGAGTTGCCAAATTATATCCACCTTTTAGATGAACATTTGCTCCCCGTGCTATAAGCAATTTTGCAATCAAGAAACGCTCTTTTATATTGAAATTGCTCCAACATAACATGTGAAGAGGAGTCATACCATTATTCACTCCACCGGAAATCTTTGCATTTACATCCGCGCCTTTTTCGATAAGCATTCTTGATACATTATAATTACCCCGGTACGCCGAAATATGTAAAGGAGTTTGTCCTCCAATACCTTGGCCTGGTTTATTTATTACAGCGTTTACATCAGCGCCTTTGTTTAGAAGTATTTTTACTATTTTATCCCTTCCATAATACCCTGCTATGCTATGCAAAGGTGTTTGTCCGTAAGTATTTCTGGCATTAATATGAGCACCGCGTGTTATAAGCAGATTCACAATATTGTAACTGCCTTGTTTAACAGCGTGATGAAGCGGTGTATACCCGTGATTATACTTCGCGTTTACATTCGCGCCTTGATTAAGCGCCATAAGCACCCGGCTATAATTACCCGTATTAATTGCTTTAAGCATGCTTAGGTTCAGGTTATTTAACCTTGCGTTAAACGTTGAAGCTATTGTTGTAATACACAATAATAAAATTGATAAAGTTAAAGTTTTAATCTTTTTTTCCATAATGCACTCCCTGGTTTTAATAATCAACAAATATCCAATAAATTATTTATCCGTTTATTGGCAATGTCAAGATTTTTTTATATAATGAATTGTATGATTTGAAACCGGATTTTCTTTCAGCCTGAATTTAAATAATTTTCATTATCCAAAAAACGTAAATATATTAATATTGAAATAATCATCATCGTTGTTTTAGGAGTACCATAATGAAAAGCAACCCATGGCAAATACACTCTGACGATACACCGTATATTTCTCCAGACGGCGAAAAAGAGTTCTTCTATTACGGCATAAGTGAAATAAGAATGGGAAGCCCGTTATCCGGGCCAGCGGGCATAAAAATAAACGGTAAAACTTTCGAATTATCCGGCAGCTACAGCTGCCCGCCTATATGGTCGGACAACTCCCGGTATGCCGCCGTACCGTATTGGAATCCGGAACTTTCCCAAAAACTCGTTATCATTGACGTTGAATTAATGGAAATATCCCTATCAGTTAAAAACTACCGAGTTCTTGATCTAAAAAAGTTTACAGGCACAACGTTAAAAGGCGTTGACAGCCCCATACACAACGCGGACAGGTTTACTATTGATATTTTGGATATGCCTGTAGAGCAGAAGATAAAGATTGGGTAGAATTTATCTAATTATGCCGCCAATGAGGATCCACTCCTGCACGGTATTTTTCATCCATAGAGGCATACAAATTTAGCAATATATTTTC
>CALGPD010000240.1 GCA_937960625.1 uncultured Spirochaetia bacterium
TATACATGCCATAGATTGTTCTTCATCTATAGATGGAAGAAAAATTATTTTTACAAGAGAATTGGGCCCCGGATGTTGGCATTTATCTGTGATATATTCAGATGGCAGCAATGAAAAATATTATCTCACGGGTAAATTAGGAACTTGGAACCGTAAAACTGATGGTTTTATTTTTGATAATTGGGATGGTTGGTTTTATCGTTTATTATATTATGAAAATATATCTATACAATATAATAAAGACAAACTGGGAATTGCTTATCCAGATGGAAATTTTATCACATATGCAGCTAGCAATCAGCAAATATATACTCTTACTTGCCATCCTGATGGAGATACCATTGTTTATACCTCTCAAATTCCTAGTACTGCTCTATGCATGGTAAAAATATCTAATCCCACAGGTACAAATACAGAAATAATGGCAGGAGGAGCATACTATTCTGCGACATTTAGTCCAAATGGTAATTATTTAGCTTTTTACGATGGCGTAGCACAACATATTTATACTGTTCCTTATCCGGCATGTTCGCCGGTTACGCAGATAACATCAACGGGTACAAATATAAATCCCTCATGGTCCGCGGACGGGAACAAAATATATTTTCAGAGCGTGCGGCCCGGACATCCAGGGAATTGGGAAATATACGTTATAAATAGAGACGGAACCGGTGAAAAACGTTTAACCCGTTTTGCTGATAAATATCCCGGAGCAACGGGTTCTCAGGCAGCGACACCGTGTTACCGCGGCGTGCCTAAGTAAGTGATAAACCCGCTTTTTAAAAATCATGCCTAACCCTTGTTTAAATAAAGAAGGGAATTAGTAATAGTATCGGGTAAATACCAACCAGGGTTCAAAAATTCCCCCTTTACTCAAAGGAGGCGGTTAAAATTAACTTAATGCAAAACCAGCCGGGGGATTTAAAATAAAGCATACAAAAATTAAAAAAACATATTACAATCTATTATTTATTTTATATATTTTTAAAGCGTTTATTTTATTTATCCTAATTATACTGACATAGAATTTATTAACTTTACGCTTTGCTATCAGGAGAAGTTTGATGCTTAAAAAGAATTCAACATTAAAAATTAAAAACCCGTTGTTTGTATTATTCGTTCTGCTTACATTGGCGGGTAATATTTTCCCGGCCGAGAACTCCGGCAAAAAAATATTCATATATAATTTCAAACAAACACACGGCAAAAAAACGTATAGATATTTTCAAAGTTCGTTAGCAAGAAGCATCAGGGTTGTATTAAAAAGCGGTAACAAACTTACATATGAAAAAAAGCTGAAATCCCGTGATACTTTAATAAAACAGGGATATGATTTTTTCATCAAAGGCAAATACTTTGTCAGAAAAGGCAAAATGCACGCTACTTTCTCTGTTATCGAGCTTAAAAAATACATGTCGGTTATCGTTGTACTCGCAACGGGTTACCCGGACACGAGAATATTCGATTTAATCGACGCTGTTTCAAAAATTGTAAACCAAACCCTTAAACAGCCCATGAGCGAAATCCTAAAAAAAACCGTGATTTTAAAAGTAACTGAAAACGGAAAAGTGCAGAATATTTCAGACAACTTATCCGGAGTTAATTTAAGCGGTATGATTTTTGAGGGTGTTAATTTTTCTTTCAAGAACCTTAAAAAAACCAATTTCTCTTATTGTGAGATTAGAAACTGTACGTTTAACGGCGCTGATATGCGGGAAGCGAAATTTAAAGGCTCAAACATTATATTCTGCGATTTTAATAAAGCCGATTTAAAAGACACTGATTTCAGAGATGTATATTTTTATCAAATAACTAATTTCAGGAAAGCAAAAAACAAGGGTGACGCTGAAATGTCTCAGGCAAACTTTGACTACCTGTTCACACCTAAATTTCAAATCGGCTTGACCGGAAATATCGGATTGGCTTTACAGTATTTTAAATACGCTGATTATGTTAGCGAGACATCCGAACATGAAAAAGGCATGACTTATAACATTGGAATAAAAGCTATATACTATTTAACGAGAAATTTCGGAATTTCCATGGATGCCGGGTATGAATATTTACTGTTAAAAGAAAAATTCACATCAGGCACTTTATACGAGTTTAAAATCTCAAATATATCCATTGTTTTATCCGCTCTGCTCAGGTTCAAACGCGTTATTATATCAGTAGGGCCATATTTCTCATCCACCTTAGACGTTAAAGGTTTTGAAAACAGCGGTTC
>CALGPD010000241.1 GCA_937960625.1 uncultured Spirochaetia bacterium
AACATACATTGTGGAATTCCGCATATCTTCTTTGCAGTTTTCAATGGCATTGACTTCGGCATGAGGCCTGCCCGTTCTTGATGTTGCACCCTTGGAAATAATTTTTTGATTTTTAACAATCACCGCGCCCACAGCCGGATTTTCACAGGTTAAGCCTTTTACTTGTAAGGCAAGTTCATAAGCGGTTTTAATAAATTTTTTATTATAATTTTCCATACTTCTTTACATATTGTACTTTATTGATAACAATGATTATAAATCAATATTAAATTTCTTTCAAACAAAATATATTACAAAAAAATGCAGAATAAACAAAATATATTGACAAAATATTATTTTTTCTTAAATTTTTATTTATAAGAATGTTAATTTTTGTAAAAATCATTAATTAAATAGCTAAAAAAATGAACACAAAATTTTACATATACTTTACTTTTAAGATAAAAATTATACAGTTTTAGTTAAAAAATAAAATTAAAATTTTGTTAAAATTGTTAACAATTGTGTAATAATATGTCATTTTTTCCAAAATTATGTTGACTGGAAAAAACGTATAAATTATAATAGATATTGTCAATAAATGTTATTTCTAACAGTTTATTGAAAAAATATAGGGAAGAGGTTATATTATGCCAGATATTTTAACCATCAAACAAGTTTCTGAATTTCTTCAAGTAAATGAAAGGACAATTTATAAATTAGCAAAGTCCGGAGATATTCCTTCTTTTAAAGTTGGGGGACAGTGGCGGTTTAAAAAAGAAGACATTAATACTTGGATTGAAGAAAAAAAAGTTACTGTTTAAAAAAATTGAAAGCGCAATTATTGGACGTTATTGATAATTCTAAGCAATTCTTGTAAAAAATTTAATTTTTTATCAAGACTGTGGTCGACAGCTATTTGCATTTCAAGGGTATTAGGTTTTCGCGGATTAAGTGATAATTTTTTATCTTTTTTAACCAGTTCTAATAATTGCGTTACATCAACTTTGTTATCCTGAGCAAACTCTATTAATATCTTATCATCTATCTCAATAATACTGGCAACGCGTAATTTTTTAGCTTCCACCTTCAAATATGAAAATCTTAACAATGTGTTTACAATTGGCGGATATTCCCCAAAACGGTCTACAAGTTCTTTCTTAATTATTTCCACATCATCATTGCTCACACAGCCAACTATACGCTTGTAAATTTCAAACTTTTGTTTTTCATCAGGTATATAATCATCAGGTATGTATCCGTCATAACGTAAATCAACAAATGTTTCAAGAGCATCATAAGTTTCCTCACCGCCAAGAATAGAATCAACCGTTTCCTTAAGCAGTTTGCAGTATAGCTCAAAACCAACAGATGCTATATCTCCGCTCTGCTCAGGGCCTAAAATATTACCCGCGCCGCGGATTTCTAAATCCCTCATTGCAATTTTAAAGCCGCTGCCTAAATCTGAAAACTCACGGATAGCTGCAAGGCGTTTTTGGGCAATTTCTGTTAAGGCAATGTCTTCAGGATAAAAAAGATAGCAATATGCTTTTTTCTTTGAACGCCCCACCCTTCCCCTTAGCTGATACATTTGTGACAATCCCAATTTATCAGCACGGTCAATTAGTATGGTATTTGCATTAGGAATGTCAAGCCCGGATTCAATTATAGTTGTACAGACGAGAATATGATATTTTTTAGAAATAAAATTGTGCATTACTTCTTCCAATTCCCGTTCTTCCATCCTGCCATGCGCAATACCGATATCCAACCGTGGAAATAGTTTTTGTAAAAAAGAAGCGAAACCTTCGATTGTTTTTACGCGGTTATGAACGAAAAAGACCTGGCCGTCCCTTTTTATTTCCCGGTTTATTGCGTCCCTAATCATGTTTTCATTAAACTCCATAATATACGTATCAATAGGCAAACGGTTTTCCGGAGCTGTATTTATTATTGAAAAGTCCCTAATATTGGTTAAGGACATATGCAAAGTTCTTGGAATAGGCGTTGCGCTTAAAGAAATTACATCCACCATGGCCCTGAATTTTTTCAATTTTTCCTTATGCTTTACACCGAATTTTTGCTCTTCATCAATTACAATAAGGCCAAGGTTTTTAAACTCAATTTTGTCAGATAATAATTTATGCGTTCCGATTACAATATCAACTCCGCCTTTTTTTATACCCTGCTCAGCAGCACTTATTTGTTTAGTAGTACAAAACCTTGACAGCATTTTAATATCAACGGGAAAAGCATTAAACCTTTCAATGAAAGTTTCAAAGTGCTGCTCTGCTAAAATTGTTGTGGGAACCAAAACTGCAACCTGATAACCGCTCATAACAGCCTTAAAACACGCTCTCATTGCCACTTCTGTTTTTCCATACCCCACATCACCGCAAATAAGCCTGTCCATGCAGCGCGGAGTTTCCATGTCCTTTTTTACCTGCTCAATCGCCGCGAGCTGGTCTGGAGTCTCTTCATATTCAAAAGAAGTTTCAAATTCCATCTGCCATTCAGTATCCTGGCTGCTTACAATACCCTTGTTTTCAAGCCGGGCTTTATAAAGATTAGCAAGTTCACCCGCCATTTGTTCAAGAGATTTTTTAACTTTTTCGCGGGTTTTTTCCCATGATTTACTTCCAAGCCTGTCAAGCTTGGGAGTTTTTCCGCTTCCGCCGATATATTTTTGAACAAGGTTCATCTGCTCAATAGGTATGTATAACTTTTCATCATCAGCGTAAATTAATTTTATGTAATCTTTTTCTTTATTGTGCGCTTTTATTCTTTCAATTCCAAAAAATTTACCAATTCCATAATTCACGTGTACAACGTAATCTCCTTTGGAAAGTTCAAGAAAACTTTCAATCGGTGAAGAGTTGACTTTGTGGATTTTCTTAAAAAAGCTTCTTTTTCTTCCGAAAATTTCCCGGTCCAAGGCAACGTATATATTCATATCGTAGAAAATAAAACCAGTTGAAATTGACCCCGTTGTAAGAATAATATTCTCTTTTGATAAATCTTTGCCCTTCTGCACTCCTTTATTGGTAACAACATCACCGGCAACTGCCGGGTTTAAATCAGGCTTCAATATTTCTATAAACCGCTTTAACTGCCCTTCATACGCAGCAAAAATCATGAATTTAAAACCCGCATTTACTCTTTCATTTATAAAACCGGGTAAACGCGATATTCCATCCTTAAAACCTTCCGGCGTGCCGGTTTTAAACGTTATAACATTATCACCGTCAAAATGAGTTAAAAAATATAATTCAAGTGTTTTTCGTTCATATAATTTCTGATCAAGCTGTTGAAAAAGCTCATCCGGCCCGGGTTTGACCTGATGTTTTTTATGGCTTGCGTTAAAAATCTCATTAGCTTCATAATGTAATCTTTTCTCTGCTTTAATTATTCTGTCTTTTTCGTTAAAAACAACAACCGCATCTTTTAAATAATCAAAAAGAGTAAAAGGCTCATAAAACAATGGAATTAAATGTTCAATACCGTTAAAATAAATTTGATTTTCAAGATATTCTTCTATTTCCTTTTTCTCCGGAGTATCAGGGAAACGCTCTTCTAAAATAGATAACGCGTTAATTATATTATCCTGTTCAAAAATGATTTCCCTTTGAGGAAGTAAATCTATACTATCTATTTCACCCACTGTTCTTTGAGTTATAGCATCAAAGCGGCGCATTTTTTCAATTGTATCTCCGAAAAAATCAATACGTACAGGATTTTCAAGAGATGAGGGAAAAATGTCAACTATATCACCCTTTACCGAAAATTCGCCGCTGCCTTCAACCATTGGTGTACGTTTATACCCTAAATGAACAAACTGTTCAAGTAAAAGCTCATAAGGCACATCATCTCCGCGCACAAGTTCTACATGTTGCTTTTTAAAATCCTCTGCTGGAATAATGTTTTGAACCGCGGCCTGAACACTCGTTACAATTATCAAGCGTTTGGCGGAGAGAATACGGTTTAATACCATTACCCTGTGGTGAATTGCATCAGAAAACGGTGAAATCCGTTCATAAGGGAGCATATCCCATGCTGGAAAAATTTCAATAAGTGTATCAGGAAAAAAATACGTTAAATCCTGATAAAACTCCTCTGCTTCTCTCGAGGTTGAGGTAAGCACAAGCATAGATTTATCAAGGCTTCTAAACAGATTGCCTAATACAACGCATTTTGACGTTCCGTATAATCCCTGCGCAACGGATTTTCCGTTGTTTTTAACGGACTTTTCCAAATTCTGAAAATTTCCCGAAGATTTAATTTTGGAGTTTATAACAGCGTGTATAGACATCTAGTAATTATAGTAAGCTTTAATATTCCAGTCAACATTAAGTTAAAATCAATTTTCTTTGGTTAAGTATACCCATGAATACTTATCTAGATGCAGCATATTTAATTAGTAAACTTTTACTTTAAACAAGAACACTTGCTTAAAGCCTGATTTATCTTGCGTTCATACGCGTTTATATTGTGGTTTGAATTTTCGCGTGACTTAAAGCGCGAATAAACTTTTTAAAATGATAATTATTTCTTTTCTTCTTTGGGATTTTCTGTTGTTTCATTAATAATAAATTTAATTAAAGCGTAAATCGCCTGCATGTCATTATATGCACGCACAACTTTTTCAATTAAATCCCTGTTATCCGCAGGTGAACCACCGATTGTTTTTATGTTCGTTATAATATCCTGTGAAGAACTTTTATATTCCTGAACAATTGTTCTAAAGCATTGAAGCATGGTTTCAAAAGAATTTAAGGATTTATTTAATATCATTAACGCGCCGCCGTTTATCTCTTCAACTTCTTTGTTCACCATAACGAGAAGTTTTTGTTCACGCATTACATTAGGGAGCAGGCTTTTTATTCTTCCCCAAATTTTCTCGCTGCCTATATAATCCACATCAAAGCTCTGGATTTCCTGCATTAAATCGTTTGAATCCAGAAAAGCCACGGAAAGTTTTTGGTTAAACTTTTTATCTAAAAAATTTCCTTCAATTAAAAATTTATTGGAAACATCCATTATATAATGATTATACGTTTCCTTTAAAAACATTTTTAAATAATTAAGCGGCTCAACGTATTGAAAAGATGCAACGCCTTTTTTATATAGAATATCACTTTTTTCTTTGGTATAATTAGCCAGAGTTTCAAAATCTTTTGTGCCGAAAAGTTTTTTTAGAATAGCGTTAATTTTTTCACCTTTTACTTTGTTTACAAAATTTTCTCTAACATCTCTAATATTATCTGATAATTCTGTAAAAAACTCTTGAACAACATTATGAACAGTAAAATTATAAACAGGACGGAAAAACGGATTCTCCTCAACTATTTTTATTAATAGGGTTAAATAATCTTCGGAAACTATCTGGCGCAAAAGTTTTTGAAACGATTTAACATCATCATCGCTAATTATAGTTGTGCCGAGCATCTGGCCGTAAATTTTAAAGGCATTAGTAAAGTTTAAATTTATATTTATCGAATATAAAACAAAACAGAGATTTTTCAGTTCTTCTAAAACGCGTTTGCCGTCAATATCCTTAAAAACGGGCTTTTTATCAAGAACGCCTTCTTTTAACTCAGGCGCGAACTTTTTAAGCAAGGGATATAAATCAAAACGTAAAAGGTCGCCAATCGCGTGCATAATGCTATAATTTAGATTTGTTCCCTTAACAATCTCTTTATCCATGCTTTGCTGTAATTTTTTATAATTCTCATTTATATGCTTAGTGGATTTCTTAATACCGAATTGGTTTATTAAATTTTTTACTCCCTCTTCGGTTAAAGTCATGTATAATTCGCGCTGATTGTCATTAAAAGTACTTGTTACAAAGTATTCTTTAATCTTTTTCTGAGCTTCCTTTTTATTATGCATGGTGATTAAATTGCTTAATGGGAAAATATATCTGTATAATTCAAATAATAGCTTGCCGAATTTTTTTGTTATTCTTTCGGTGCGGGTATTAAAAATAACAATAGACATACTTTTAACCTGATTATGAATCTCCCGTAATAAAAGATATTTTTCATAAGCAGGGTCGGAAATTCCAAGAACTTTTACTTTTAAAAAACCGATTAATGTACCGAAAAAACCGGGCTTTTCAATTTTTTGAAACTCATCGGTATGCGGTATTTCCTTTTTCTCTTCAACCTCAAATTCTTCATCAAGCTTTAGGGATTTTATATCTTCAGTGTGATTATCTATATCCAAATACACCTCGAAATTTGAAATGTTATTAAAAAATATTATACTAAAATATACTTGACTTTTAAATAAAAATAAAAAAAATTATACATATGTCAATAGATTTACACATTCATAGCAATTTTTCAGACGGTATTTATAAACCGGAAAAAATCACAGAATTAGCTTTTAAAAATAAATTAAAAGCATTCTCTCTTACCGACCATGATACTATAGCAGGATTAAAATGTGCAAAAAATAAAGCACTTGAGCTTAACATCGAGTTCGTTCCCGGAGTTGAAATTAGCGCGAAATGGCAGCATGGCATGCTGCATGTTCTGGGTTATTATATAAACCCTGAAAGCGAAATTTTAATAAACGGTTTAGCTGAAATGAGAAAAAAAAGACAGAAGAGAAATCCTAAAATCATCCGCAAACTGAATGAATTGGGAATAAAAATTACTCTGGATGAAGTTAAACAAAACTCGAACGGCGGGGTTACGGGAAGGCCGGATATTGCAAGAGCACTTGTTAAAAAAAGATACGCGGAAAACATTAGGCATGCTTTTTCATTATATCTGGACAAAGGGAAAAGCGCTTATGTTGAAAAAGAAAAAATGCTTCCGGAGCAGGCATGTGAAATTATAAATAAAAGCAATGGAATCGCAGTAATTGCGCATCCTTTTACTCTAGGGCTTGAGGGGCAGGAATTATTCAATGCTGTAAAAAAATTAAAACAAGCCGGTTTCATGGGCATTGAGGCAATTTATCCTGAACTGAAAATTGAACAAAAAAATTTTTTTATTGATATTGCTAAACAACTTGATATGTTTATCACAGGCGGATCGGATTTTCATGATAGGGAAAAACCAGAAATCTATCCGGGATGTGTTAAAGTGGATTATAATTATTTAAAACAGATAAAAAACTTTCTAGACGTGGAGTAAATTATGAAACTCGCTGTACTTGGATGCGGAAATATGGCTTCTTCAATTATTGGAGGTGCAGTACAAAATGATTTTATAAAAGGTAAGGACATATATTTATTTGATATTGATCCGGAAAAAACGAAAACCCTTGCAAACGAATATTCATGTAATATTTGTTCTAATTATGCTGATACATTAAAAAATTCAGATGCTGTTTTGATTGCTGTAAAGCCGAATAATGTTAAACAATTATTAGCAGAAATTAAGGACAAAACTGCAGATAAACTGATTATTTCAATCTGCGCAGGGGTTAGTATTGAAGATATTTCGAAAAATGTAAATATAGGAGCTCTCATAGCAAGAGTAATGCCTAATACACCAGCGTTAGTAGGAGAAGGCGTTGCCGGAATATGTTTTAATGAAAATGTAAATGAAACGCAAAAATCTTTTGTTATTTCATTATTTGAGGCAGTTGGGATGGTTTTTGAGTTACCGGAAAAACTCATTGATACAGTAACGGGTTTAGCAGGCTCAGGCCCGGCTTTTGTTTTTATGGCTATTGATGCTATGGCGGATGCCGGTGTGCTAGAAGGCTTGTCCCGGCAGGATGCAATAAAAATGGCAGCGCAAACTTTTCTCGGCGCAGCGAAACTCGTTGTCTCTTCCGGAAAGCACCCGGCTGTTTTAAAGGATAATGTTTGTTCTCCGGGCGGCACAACCATTGAGGGTGTAATGTCGTTAGAAAAATCCGGATTTAAATTTAGTATTATAGATGCAGTTAGGGCTGCAATTATTAAATCAAGAAAAATGTAATTTAAGGAGCATGGCAATGAAAAATATTAAAACAATCATAATGTTATTTCTGATTACTATTTTAACTTTGAAATGGAACAATTCTATTAATGCTGATGACAGTAAAACATTAGCTGTAATTCAAACTGTTTCCGGCAATGTAACAGTTGTCAGGAAAAGCTCAAAATTACGCGCGAAAAGGCTGATGAGGCTTAATGCTGAAGATGAAATTATTACAGATAAATCATCAACATTACAACTGATGTTTAAAAATGCTGTATCAATAAGGCTACATGAAAATACAAGAATAAAAATCAACCCTTTAACAGGTGAAGATTACAACAAATATTCAATTACACAATTTACCGGTTCAATTAAATCGAGTGTTAAAAAACTTACCGGCGGAGCTACTTATGATATTACTACTCCGGCTACTGTTGCGGGTGTACGCGGAACCGAGTTTTCAACAATTATTTCAGTAGACGGCACAACGGCTGTGGTTGTAGAAGACGGAAGTGTAAACGTTGCTAAAGTTAAGCAAAAAGACGATGTTGAAAATCAGGATCAGCAAACTATCAATGTAAAAAAAGGATATAAAGCTGAAGTCGGTGCCGAACAAGATAAAATTCAAGTATCTGAAGAAAGAGATCCTAGAAATTTTAGAAGGCGCTTTATCCAAAGACGACTGCTTAGATTTAAAAGAAACTATAAAAGAATTCTCCGCAGAATAAAAAGACGTGTTAGATTTCTAATAGCACGGTTTAAACGTGGTCGGCGGATATTAAGGCGCATGAATTCTAGAGTGCGGCGCTTTGACCCTACTGTAAGAAGGATAATGTCAAGCGGAAACAGATTTGCAATAAGAAGAATTGGACGCAAGGTAAGGTTTTTCAGACGCAGAGCTTTTAGAATAATATATAGAATGAGAAGAATGAGGAGAAGGTTGATTGCGCTGAATTATATCAGTGAAAATATTGAAAGAAACCTTGAAGGCCATGAATCTGTTAAAAGCGCAGAGTTTAAGGATTTTAGGAATCATATCAGGACAAATGTAAGAAAAATGAGCCGTACATTTCCTCAAGTCAGACAGGAGATGAGAGTTTCTGCAAGGATTATACGCCGGTGGAGAAAATTAGCTCGAAAATCAATCCGAAATCAAGGTAATAATAGATTCCGGGGCCGATTTAGACAAAGACGGTTTAGAAGACGGCGGTTCTTCAGAGGCAGGGATTAATAAAATAACAATTTAGCCGGAAGATTTTTATTTTCCGGCTATTTTTTAACGGCAAATATATTGAACAATAAAAATGGAGTACTATATTTATTATTATGCTTTAGTTTTGCAAGCACTTTAACCGCGGGTAAAATTGCAATATTAAACGGAGTTTCTCCTTTCGCGCTCGCGGCATTTAGATTTTCTTTAGGAAGTATAATTTTAGTAATTTACTTTTCCCTTAAAAAAGTTATTACCATAAACCACAAACCAGGATTTAAATTAAGTAAAAATAATATTTATAAAATTAGTATTCTTTCTATATTTATGTTTATTATCCCGTTTTCCTGCATAATAAACGCGCTTGTGTTTATTCCATCAGGAATAGCAGGGATTATCGGTTCATCTATTCCGCTTTTTACAATGATTTTTTCACACTTTATGTTTAATGATGAAAGATTTACCAAGAAAAACGTTTTAGGATTAACTCTAGGCACTACAGGTTTAATTATTTTAGCTTTATCAGGAACTAAAAAAGCATTTAATATTGAGTTTAACAACTTTATAAAAGGATTTGTACTCTATATTACAGGTTGTGTGTCAGTTGGACTAGGCAACGTGTTTTCAAAAAAACTAAACCCCGGAACAAACGTTTCTTACTCAACTCTTTTTCAGGCAATTATTGCAAGTATATTTTTTATCTCAATGACATTTATTTTTGAAAACCCTTTACAAATAAGGTTAAAAACTAAAATAATTCTTCCAATAATCTATGTTTCAGTTTTCGGAATGAGCTTATCATATGTTATTTATTACACTATGCTTGTAAAAATAGGACCAGTAAAAATGTCAACTATAACATTAATAGTTCCAGTGTTTGCCGTTGTTCTTGGTTATTTAATGCTAAATGAAAAAATAAACATAAATATATTATTTTCCGGTGCATTTGTTATAAGCGGGGTCGGTTTTATATTATTTACCCAAAATATAAAAAAAGAACAAATTCAACCAAAATAAATCTATTCTTCTTCAAGCTGGTCTAATTTTACGTCAAATTCTTGTTCAATTCGGTTAACTTCATCATTTAACTGGTCATATAAGTCTCTTGCTGTATCCAGTAATTGTGAAGGTTTTTCTTTACTCGAACGCCCGAAACCAAATATCTTAGCAATACTGATTTTTGATTTTAGATATTTTCTGCCAAGTTTAATCGGGTCTTTTTCAATAAACGGGCCAAGTTGATAATTCAATAAATTAGCAATATAAACAAGGCCGTCAAAATCATAATTTTTATCATTATCAGGGCCAAGGAAAATTCCGCCCAAAGGTTCTTGACCCGTTGTTGAATATTCAAGCGAAGTATTATAATATTGACAACTTTTAAAATAAAATTTTTCCTGAAAATAGCCGAACTTGCCAGTTTTATATTTTTCTTCAAGATCACCTAACAACCACGCTGTTCTTAAAGAACAAATCGCTCTTTTTATTGTTGGAGACATTTTACTATTAAAAAAAGAATAATTCATTACGCATAAAATATACGCAGCTGTTCCTGATTCAAGAGTGCGGGGCTGGCTAAAGTCAATTTCCATTCCTTCAAATAAGTTCGTTATTTTAGATACCCTGTCCTCTTCAGCGTTTAGTAAAAGTTCATATTCTTCTTTTTTTATCTCTTTCTTTTTTGTAAAATCAGCATCTAATACTGCATACCAACAGTGGGGACAAACAACAGGGGAATAAATTAAAGGGTTAACATAACCGAATTTTTTACTTTCTTTGTATAATCTGCGAAGTTCTTTTGTAACATTTCCGGCAATAACACGCCCGCCGCCTGTCATCAGCTTTTCTTTTTGAAAAGCATTACCACACACAGGGCATACAATCGAGGTTTTGTCCCAAAATGTTACTTTTTTTTGTTTATCTTCTCCCATAATTCCAATCCAATACTTTACTCTATAATAATATACAAATAAATAGTTATTAAATAAATATAATTTTTTATTTAGAACTCTTATCAATTATTGATTTCATTTCTTGTATGGCGGAAAAAAGACCGGTAAAAATACTTTTAGAAATTATAGAATGTCCTATATTTAGTTCTTCTATTGATTTAATTCCCGCAATTTCGCCTGTATTTTCATAGTTTAAACCGTGGCCAGCAGCAACGAAAAGGCCTATTTTCTCAGCATACTCTGCAGCAGAAATAATTCTTTCAAGTTCCTTTTGCTTATCCTCATTATTCGCATAAGCACCGGTATGAAGTTCTACTGATCCCGCTCCACTTTGTTTGACGGCATCTAATATTTTCTTATCAGGATCAACGAATAAACTAACAGTAACGTTTTTATCCCGTAATTTTGGAATAACCTGCTCTAAACGGTTCATCTTAGAAAAAACGTCAAGCCCGCCCTCGGTTGTAACTTCTTGTCTGTTTTCCGGAACAAGAGTAATAATATCAGGTACAATATCAAGAGCGATATCAATTATTTCCGGTTCAAGTGAAGCTTCAAGATTCATTGGTACAGAGCATTTTTCCCTGATTTTATAAACATCTTCATCCGTGATGTGCCTTCTGTCAATCCGTAGATGGCACACAATTGAGTCACACCCTGCTTTAATTGCAGTCTCCATACCCTTTATAACATCAGGTTCATGCCCCATCCGGGCATTGCGTAAAGTCGCTATATGGTCTATATTAACTCCAAATTTCATTTATTTCTCCGAAAGCCGTATTTTTATTATTCTTGGGCTATAGTTTATTATGGTCAAACCCTGAATAGGTGTAACGTGTATTTTGGTTTCCATATCCCTATCAGTTTGTTTATTAGTTATCAATATAAATGCCCTAATATTACTGGGTTTTAGCCGCTGAAGTAATGCAAGAGGACCTTTAATTTCTATTTCCCTAAGCTTTAAGTCACCTTTGGAAATTTTTAAATTATTAGGCAGGCCTAATACCTTAACCGGAATATTTCTGAATATTTTACCTCTCAATTCAGCATGTATTGTAATTTGAATTTTTACTTTATCCTTATTCAACATTTTTATCTGGTCATGAATTTTCCCGATTTTAACATCAACATCAAAAGAAGATGTCTTGCCTCTTATGTCTATAACCTGAGTATAAACCTTGTTTATTTTGTTAACCAAAGAAAAAGGCCCTTTAATAATAATTTCCTCAGGGTCAAGAGAAATATCATGTACAATATAGCCGTAAGGAACCGTGCCTTCGGTGCGCGCGATAACTTTAACCGGCTTTGAAATTATTTCTTCAAAATGAATTTTTACTAATGGGTTTAAAATTTTAACTCCCAAACCGGAAGCTATATACGTTCTGTTCAAACGCACAATGTATCGGCCTTTGCCTTTTTTTGCATTGCTTAAATCCATTACACACTGAATGCTTTGCGGATTAAAGTTATTAAAAAGATTTTTCTCGCCTTCCACCTGTACTTGAACAGCCCGGCGGAAAGTTTCTTTAGCTATTAAATGCGCGGGTTCGTTTTTAACTTCAACGCCGATTGTATAAATTCTTTTAGTTTTACCCGTTTGAAATACATAATACCAAATTACAAACGCAATAAACAAAGCAAGAATCTTTTTTGGCCAATCATTTAGTAATTTCATGTTTCTTTAATCCGGTTGCTTCTTTAATAATTAGTTCGTTTAAGCTTTTTCTAACTTCTTGTATACTCAAGCCGTAATACAACTGCCCGTCCGCGGCAATTGAAATATATCCGTTTTCTTCACTTACAATAACAATAACAGCATCGGTTTGCTCAACGAGTCCGATAGCGGCCCTATGCCTTGAACCTAATTTTTTTTCTATATCGCTTCTCTCAGTCA
This sequence comes from uncultured Spirochaetia bacterium, assembly GCA_937960625.1. GTDB lineage: Bacteria > Spirochaetota > CALGPD01 > CALGPD01 > CALGPD01 > CALGPD01. Next base: position 12,958 of record CALGPD010000241.1, read on the forward strand.
GAGGCAAAAAACAACCTGCTGCTGAAATCCTTTCATTCTGTAATATTATTGCACCGTCATGCAAAGCCGTTGCCGGCATAAAAATCGTTGTCAATAATTCCGTTGAAATTAAAGCATCAATATCGACACCGGTTTCTATAAAAGTTTTAAGCCCCGCATTTCTTTCAAATACAATTAAAGCGCCTATACGCTTTTTAGACAACGTTATAAGCGCGTCCGCAACAAGGTCAAGATAACGGGCTTTTTCTTTGCTTGAAAAAAAGCCGAAAAGTTTATTATCACCGAGTTTAATTAACACACGGCGCAATTCCGGTTGAAATAAAATTATCAAAGCAACCGCCGCGACTTCAAGCCCGCGTTCAAGCATCCAGACAAACGTTTTAAGTTCTAAAAGCTTGGCTGTCCAAAACGCTATCAATATAATTGTTAAGCCTTTTAAAACCTGTATTACACGTGTTTCAGCAATGATTTCATAAATCTTATAAATTACAAGCGCAACTATAATTATATCCAGGCCATAAAGAACGTATTTAATGGGTGGGAGCAAACTGATTAACTTTTCCACAGCTTAACTAAATGCCTCATTCAGTAAAATTATTTCAGATTGATAATAAATTTAATGAAAAATCAATTTCCTTTATAAAACAGAACAATTTTTTTAAAATTTATATCAGTATAAATAGAAATATATACCCGTTAGCATGTTTTGTCAAAATCTTAATATTAATAGAGAAATAAAATTAATTCTAATGCCTTAATAATGAATATCAATTGAAATAAACTATTTCCCAACATTCATAATAAACACATTTCAATTTTGTTAATAAAACGCAATAAATTTCATGCCTTTTAATTTTTTATATATTATTTATACACAAACTAATATTGAAGAAATTTTGATTTACAAGGAATTCTCATGAAAATATTTAAAATTTTAGTATTTATTATTCCTTTGCTATGTTTGATTAATTCAACGTGTATATCCCCTTCTTTGGGCAATTCGGGAAAAATAGCTTTTGTGGGAGATGTTGATAACGATTCATCTTCAATTTTTACTATGGATGCTGACGGCAAGAACATGCGTCAGCTTTTTTCTTCTGATCATGAACGAATACATGCATGCAGCTTTTCCACTGACGGTAGTAAAATACTTTACGATTATCGCATGACAGCACTTGAATATAGTATTTATATTATGAATTCTGACGGCTCAAACCGAAAAATTTTAATAGAAGATGTTCCATATAACCAGTTTGAATCACCGACTTTTTCTCCTGACGGCTCAAAAATTTATTTTGTACATACCACAACCGGAATCTACAAAATTTATTCCATAGACTCTGGTGGGTCTAATTTAAAACAAATCACAAATAATTCGGATGATATATACTCTATAAGCATTTCCCCTGACGGAAAAAAAATCGTTTTTTTCAGAAGGGATGGTAGTAATAATGATAATATATTCATGATGAATATTGACGGCACGGAAGAAAAACAACTAACATTTACTGATGATTGTTCTTCACCAACCTTTTCCCCGGACGGAACAAAAATTGCTTTTGTAAGGGGAACATCGACTGACGCGGAAATTTGTATCATGAATACGGACGGGTCGGATATTAAACAGCTGACAAACAACTCAGTATATGATGATGAACCATCGTTTTCCCCAGAGGGTAATAAATTAGTATTCGTCCGTCAATTAACCAAATATCAAATATTCATTATGAATATTGACGGGTCCGGTGTTAAACAGTTGACGTATCGAAGTGAAAACTGCGCATCTCCGGTTTTCGCGGGAAAGCCAAGGTAAAAGAACTATTGATTTAAGAAATATACACGCTTTTTTAAGTATTAATGCATTATGAAATTGAATGGCCCTGAGCATAATGATGTTTCTCTCTTCAGAGATTGCTTCGCGGACGCTCGCAATCACGTGAGTCTATCCTGATATTACTTCACCTAAAGTTAAAACACGTTGTCTGTGCCAGGAACGTTAGTGATTAAGCCGTCTCATTTCAATATAAACCGGATGATCTGTTATCTTTTTACTTCGATATGCTTGTAAATCCGGTGTATTCATAGAGGATTTCCGGCACATGCACATTTCCATCTTTATCCTGATAATTTTCAAGTATGGCAAGCCATGTACGCCCAACCGCAAGCCCGGATCCGTTTATTGTATGAACAAAATGCGTTTTATTATCATCTTTGCTCCGGTACTTAATGTTTGCCCTGCGTGCTTGAAAATCTTTACAGTTTGATACGCTTGATATTTCCCGGTATTTTTTTTGCGAAGGAAGCCATACTTCAATGTCATAACACTTTGAAGCGGAAAACCCGGTATCTCCTGAACAAAGCATAACAACGCGGTAAGGTAAACGTAAAAGCTGTAGAAGTTTTTCAGCATCAGCAAGGAGTTTTTCATGCTCTTGCTCACTATTTTCAGGTTTAACAATTTTCACTAATTCAACTTTATTAAACTGATGCAGACGGATTAAGCCTTTAGTGTCTTTGCCGTAAGACCCGGCTTCACTGCGGAAACACGGTGTATATGCCATATAATTTTTCGGCAACTCGTCTTCGTTTAATATTTCATCCATATGCACGTTGGTTAGTGGAACTTCGGCAGTGGGGATTAGCCATAAATCCCTGTCATCAATTTTAAACGCGTCTTCTTTAAACTTGGGAAGCTGTCCTGTACCTGTCATGGTTTTAGAGTTAACCATAAAGGGTACTTGGGATTCAACATATTTATCGTTTTCAGTATTATAGTCAAGGAAAAAGTTAATCAAAGCGCGTTCGAGTTTCGCTCCCTTGCCTTTTATAAATGAAAACCGGGAACCCGATAGCTTTGCTGAAACTTCAAGGTTAAGAATGCCTAAATTTACGGCAAGTTCATCATGCGGCAGAGGTTCAAAGTCAAGTTTCTTAGGCTCTCCCCATGTACGCACAACGACATTATCATCTTCATCTTTACCCTCCGGCACAGCGTCATCAAGTAAATTAGGAATACCCAAAAGAAAAGAACTAAGTTCTTGTTCGATGCCTTTAAGTTCTTCATCTATTTTTTTAATATTATCAGCAACGTCCTTCATTTGTTCTTTTAACGCGTTGGCCTCATCCTGTTTGCCCTGCTTAAAAAGTTCACCGATTTTTTTGGACTCTTCGTTTCTCGTTGCTTTTAACTCTTCAACCTTGCTTATAAGTTCACGCCTTGATTTATCCAAATTTTCGAATTTATCAAAATCAATCTTGCCGCTGCGTTTAGAAAGGTTTTGTTTAACCTCATGGAGATTATTTCTAAAATATTTAATATCGTGCATTTTCTGCTCCCGGAAATTGTCTAATGATTATATAAGTATTAAACATAATAATAAAATTAAATTCATATGTTAAAATAATATTTGTATTTAATAAGAAAATAAAAAAACAGAAGTTAATCTAAAAAGCAATTATAATAATTTTTTATTAAAATCAAACAATGAACGGGAATCTAAAAACATTAAAAATTATCTCTCTGAAAAAATTGAGAATTTTAGCAAAGAATATGGAAGAGAAAAAATTCTCTCCAAGAGAAGACTAAAATGACAGATAAGTATTTTTTCGATACTAATTACTATATTTCATAGTAATTATTTCCACTTTGCGTCACTTTATTTATATCTTTAAAATACCATGCAGAAAAAACTTAATAAAAACATTGATTACGTTTTTTTAAATACCATAAATCATTTAATCCGAAAAGATGAAAAAGTGCTGTCCGTTATTGATACAAAAACGCTTTCCCCTGAACTTAAATCCCGTTCTAAATATGCCAACTATAAACTCGTTGCTACTGACACACGCATTATTATTTTATCAAAAAGCGAAAAAATTGAGCATTCTGAATCTTTCGGATATAACGAATTAAAGGAAACAACCCTAACAAGAGGATTGTTTAGGGATAAACTCAAACTTTACCGCTCTAATTTTAAGCTAACGAAAAAAAATTCGCGTAAGTTTTTAAAACTTGCTGATAAATTACAGATAAAAATTTCCCTATGGAAATATTACGTTTTAACTTTTGCTATGATAATTATATTAGCAGCAACGTATAAACTCGCTGATTATATAATACAACGGGGCTATCTATTTGAAGTAAAACCCGCTTCTGAAAAAAAAGAAAAAATCAAAGTTGAACAAAAAAAGCCTAAAAAGAAAAAACCAACCAAAGTAGAAATCGATAGAAACCTTGCGGATATTCTTAAAGGGTATAAGTTTGCTTATAAAAGAATTCTAAAAAACTATCCGGTTTATTATAAAAAACCCGTTATGAGCGGAGACCCGGCCTCTGCTTTTGATACATGGGCTGGACGCGAAGTATTAAATTACATTGACGCACAGGATGATAAACTTTCAAGTTACAACCTGACACTTGAAAAACACGTTATGTTTAAACTGGAATTATCCAAACTAAGGTTATCTTTAATGCGCTATCTTGATTTATGCAAAAAAACGTTTAAAAAAGCAAAGCTGCGTAAAAAACTCTCCCGGAACCGTAAAGTAATAAATGCGGGAATTAAAAAGTTAGAAAAGATAATTGAATAGGAAAGCCGGAAGAGGGGGTCAATTCTTCCGGCTTAAATCTATTTATGGGTTTTGTTGTCATGGAACTTTTCGGGGGTAAGTTCACATATGGCAGATAACTAAACCATCGTTATCGTTCTGTTATTGATTATAACACTTTGTTCCAAAATTTTGTTTCAAAAAAAGTAAAAAAAGTTAAATTTTTTAAAACAGATAAA
>CALGPD010000242.1 GCA_937960625.1 uncultured Spirochaetia bacterium
TTTAAAAAATGGAAGTGAGATTAGGAGTGAATTTCATTTTTAAAACGCCTTATTCATTTACTTGGTTAACAAAGAAATCTACTTTTTTATTATCAATGTCTGACAAGGTTTTGATCTTAATATGCCTTCTGTGTTTACCCTTGCCTTCAAGTATATTATCCTTATTTACCATAACTGCACCATGACTAAACTCAAAAGAGACATGGTTTTTATAAGCGAAAATACCACCAAAATCTTTTTTAAGAGAAAACATAATACCGCCATACATTATCCGTTCATTCACATCCGGGTAAAACGTAAAAACAATTTCACGTAATTTTTGTAAAATCTCGAATTGTTCATGATTAGACATCATTATTTCTTCAAGAAACTTTTGCACCTTTTCGTTTTTAGATTTTTTCATAGTTCTCCTTTAGCTTCAGCAAAACATAAAATGTATCCGTTGTCATCATATTTTGTCTTTAAAATTAATATCTATAAATATATGTATTTCGGAGCATTAGCAAAGAAATTCCTTTTATATCCACTGTATTTTTAGAAAAATATTTTTTAAATTGCGTACAATGATCCAAACTATAAGACGTTGGGTGGCCAGCTGTTGTGGCGTGTTATCGAATGTACAATGCATGACCAGTTTTAGCAGATTAGCGCAGTTTTTTATTTTCAGATTCCTAAGGTTGGTAATTGTTTAACTTTATGATAAGATAATGCCGCTCTAATGCATTTCTTTAATTCATTCTTTGGAATCTGATCATCCATTTTAAATACAATTGCCCGGTTTCCTTCATAGACAAACTTGTCCATAAATACAATTTTGAAAGTCTCAACAAGGCGGCTGGTGCATTTGAAGTACATGGCGTATTGGTCTGGTTTATTTGACTTCCAGTCCATTCTTAGAGTACTACCATATTTGGTAATATAACTCGGTTCTCCCCATTTCAGCGTCTCTTCCAATGTCGTGATGTCATCAAGTTCTGTGGCTGTCTCTAATATCAGTTGTCTAAGTCTCAACATTTTCTTACGAACCTTATCAGGATAGTTATCAAAAACCATCTCAACCTCAGGGTTTGTCCTTACTTCCAATTTTTTCATTTTTTCAAATTACAAACAACTCCAATGTATTAAAACTTCACTTACAAAAAGTAACAAAATATGTGGTTTACAGCAACTTTCTATTCTAAATAAAAATTTTAGACATCAAAAAACACATACCCTTTGCGCTTCATTGTCTCAACACTCCCAGCGTTCTTTGACGATTTTTCTTATCGGTGATGAATCAGCGAACTGGCGTGGACAACGTTTTTTCTTTTTTTATTCACTGGAAACCGGGAAGAAAACTAAGCCCAATCTAAAATCAAATAGAAATTATAACTTAATCGTTTAATCTATGATTTTACTTTAAAACAAACGTGTTAGTCTTAATTCCTTCGCGTTCTTCGTGTCTTCCAGTTGAATTAAAGCAATCGCAAATCCTAAAGCAAACATTCAAAGTTTTAAGTAAAAGTTTTCCCTGACACAGATTTTACAATAGTTATCCTCTCAAATCCTAACCCTCTTCATCTTAGTTAATCAGTGTCAAAATTCGTCTCTTCAAGCAAGCATTCTCGTTTCAAGTCAATACGTATGCTCACAGTTGTGATATCTGCTATTGAGTATTAATTATCATGATATTAAGGAAGTGCGACACTTTTTTGATGGCTGTTGATTTTAAGTTGATTTTGTTATTATTGATCCAATCTAAGACTCGTTGTAATACTAATAATATATAAAAAAAATTATATTCTCTAAGTCACTATTTTATAATGATTTATCCCAAACTGATATTAGTTCAATATTTGAAGGTACTTTTAAATATAGTAATTTATCATAATCCTTTTCTGTTGGGAAAAACCAGTTGCCTCTGAAATTCAGATATTTTGCAGCAATATTGAAATGACTCATTGCAATTCCTACATCAAATTTTCTATAATCATTATCCCAAGTATTTTTATGCCCTAAGATTTCATCTTTTAAATTTGGATTTGCCATAAATAGATATATTTTACTATCTGTTACTATAAACCTCCATGGTTGTATATTACACCAAGAAGGAGCAAGTTGAACTTGAGAAAAAATCTCTAATAATTTATCTTCTATATTAACTATATCCTTGTTTTCCCATATATTATGAAAAACTATTTCATTTAACTTTTTTCTATTCAAATCAATTCCAGTTATCATCATACATGTTTTTAATTGAAGGTCTTGAAAGAAATTAAAAAAATTATCCTTTGATTTTCCAATTGGAGAAAAAATTATAATTTTCTCATTATCAGGTAAATGTATTTTTTTTTCCAAAGCTATAAAATCAATCATTCCTCCAATATAACATGTATTTAAATTTTTAGAGGTTAAATATAATATTAAATGTTCACTTTGGAATCCTGCTTCTTCTAAATAATTTTTTTCTTTACGGCATGATACAATAAAAAAATATGGTGCTTGGATTAAGAATGAACTTAATGGATGTATTAAATCTATAATTCCTGGTTCATTTTTAAATATTCTAAAATTGACTTTAAAGTTAGATAATGTTGGTATTTGAGAAGTAAAGTTTTCAATATCTTTAATTGCTTTTTTTTCTATATCTATATTAGTATAATTTCTAGTTGATTTTCTTAAAGAAATTGCATCAAATAGTTTCTTTTCCATCACTTTCTTATCCTTTATAGCTATTTGCCGATAACGGGCCGCAGCTATGGCGTTGTGTCCCGAGGCAAGATTTTTTCCAGCCAAGGACATTTCATATAGACGCTGTTAAACGAAATTGCTCTGCAATTTTGTTTAATTCCAATGTATTAAAACTTCACTTACAAAAAGTAACAAAATATGTGGTTTACAGCAACTTTCTATTCCTAATAAATTATACATCAAAAATTACATAACCTTTGCGTTGCTCTGTTCCAGCGATCACAACGAACTCAAACGCTTTCTTAATTTCATCGTGCAAATTCGTTTTAAAAATTTAAAGAAATGTATTTATGAATGGAAAGGTCTATTTTATATTCAATTAATAATTAGTTTAATAAAGAGTATTATTACTCACACACCCTTTTTCACGTTATCTTTAGTGGGCTTAACCGTTTTTTTAGTATCACGGTTTTCATCAGGCGTTGTTTTTCCATTGGTTTTTTTCGCCTCTGTTTTGGTTTTATCAGCACCGGCAGGAGCTTTTTGCTTTGTTTTGTTTTTTTCCGCGTTTTTTTCTTTTTTAGTTTTAATCTCACCCGCGTAAACGCGTAAAAGGTATTTATATACCGGAAACCTTCCCATTGCTCTCGCGAACCAGATTGCTGTTCTGCCGCGCGTGTTTTTGGCTTTGACATCCGCGCCATGTTCAACGAGTAATTTTACAACGGATAAGTTACCGATTGCCGATGCTGCCATTAACGGAGTTTCACCGTTTTTGTTAGGGATGTTTACGTTGGCTTTATTATTAATGAGATATTTTACTATGCCGGTTGACCCGCTCATGCTCGCGCGGTATAAAGCAGTACACCCTTCGGTATCTTTTACGTTAATATTTACCCCGCGTGCTAGGATGAACTCAACAGCGTATAAATCGCCTGCCGCGGCCGAACTCGTTAAATCATCCGCGGTGCCCGCAAAGAGAAACGTTGTTAATAACATGATTACTATTAAGATGATGTTAGCTTTTTTCATTTTTTTATCCGTTTTTAATTTTTGGCAACCGCCGTATTATGATAATTATACGTATTTATTTATCATAAACTTTCCAAAAAAGTATGCTATTAATTTCGTATCAAACTCAAACTTACTTTAAAACAATTATTAAAACTTAATGCGCCCCTGTTTTAATTGAAGCGTTCTCCCAGTTACTATGGATATTCAAAATATCAATCGCGTATAATCTTTTGTTAAACATTTCACCAAACCAAATATTCAACAGCTAATTAACAATTATATTTTCTTTTATAACAAAATCAACAACTTTCTTTACAGTATGGGCAATTTTTCATGATTCTGTTTTTCAGATATATTATTATCGAAGAGCTGCCTTAAGCAGTGTTCAAAACTTAAAGTATAAGTTTGACTATTGTTATCGCAAATAAATTTGGTTTAACATTTAATAATTTTATATGCCCTATGTCCATTGGAGGTTTTTAGTGATAAAACAATCAGAAATTGAATTTTATAAAATACGTATGAGTAAACAGGATCGTAACAATTGAAATAAAGAAATTGACTTTTTTTTAAAATCCAAATAAAATTCAGCCATAAGATTTCAGGGAGCTGTTTTATGAAAAAAATATATATAATTATTAGTATTATTTTCCTTACCACAACATCACACCCAATATCAAAAATGACTATAAAAATAACTGATAATTTATACTGGACTATTAAACTTAAAAGCCCTTCTAATAATAAAAAACTTAGCGGAAAAATTAAATGGTTTTATAGAGGAAGGAAGATAATTACAAATTACAAAAACGGCATAAAACACGGTGTTGAGTATATCTATTTTAAAAATGGAAAAATCCGGTCAAAAATTCCATATAAACGGGGAAAAATAAACGGTACAACGATTAGATATTTTTCAAATGGAAAAATAAAATTTAAAATGCCATACATTGATAACAGAAGAAACGGTACAGCGTATATATATTTTCAGACAGGTAAACTTAAATATAAAACGCCGTTTAAAGATGATAAAATCCACGGGAAAGCATATGAATATAACGAAAAAGGCATTTTAATATCCAAAGCAAAGTTTATAAACGGGGAAAAACACGGTGTAGAAAACAAATATTATGATAGCGGTAAAATAAAAATGAAAATACCTTTTAAATATTCCCTGGTACATGGAACGAGGTATATATATTATAAAAACGGTAACTTGCAAGAAAAAGCAAATTTTAAAAATGATCTTAAAAACGGTTTTTCCTATAATTATTATCCAAATTCCAGGATGAAATTTAAAATGTTTTTTTTAAATGATAAAAAACACGGCATTGAATATATGTACTATGATAATGGAAAAATTCGACAGAAAATTCAATTTAAAAAAGGATTAAAGCATGGCATACTATATCAATACTATAAAAATGGAAAAAATCGTCAGATAGCAGGTTATGAAAATAATTTGCGTCATGGTTTAACCAAAGTATTCTATACCAATGGCAAACTTAAATATAATCATTCTTTTAAAAAGGGAATGCTGCACGGTTTCAAAATTTATTATAACCGTGAGGGGAAAATTACAAAAAAGTTAGAATACAAAAATGATATCCAGCATGGAAAAGCATTTATCTATTACGAAAACGGAAATTTAAAATTTATAGTTCCGTATGTAAACGGTAAAAAACACGGCATAAGATTATACTATTATCCAAACGGCAATATTAAAGCAAAAACACCTTTCTATAAGGGGAAACTTCAGGGTATCGGGTATGCATATTTTGAAAGCGGACAATTAAGAGCAAAAACGTATATCCGGGATTCCAAAAAGCACGGCCCTGAAATAGTATATTATGCAAACGGAAAAGTTTTAAGCAGAGGCGGTTATAACAAAGGCAGAATTCACGGAATGTATTATTCCTATTATGATAATGGAAAATTATGGTATAAAACCCCTTTTGTTAATGGAAAGAAACACGGAAGGGTTTATGCATATAATAAACAGAGTAAACTGGAAACTATTACCAATTTTTATATGGACAAGGAATATGGATACCGGTTGGTTTTTTATCCGAATGGAAAAATTAAATATAAAATCCCGTATAAAAAAGGAATGAGAAACGGTTTATCTTATATGTTTTATGAAAACGGAAGATTAAGACAGAAAATACCCTATGTAGATGGTAAAGTGCATGGAAAAGTCTATGTATATCATAAAAACGGAAAACTTAGAGCAAAATTAAGTATTGTTCACAACCGGAAGCACGGTAAAACGTATATTTATAGCTCTTCGGGTAGAATAATGTTGGAAAAAAAATATGAGCATGGTAGAGAAGTAAATACTAAATACCATTAAAAATATTTTAAAGGAATAAACATGAAAAAATCCACAATCATTCTCGTTGTTATTATAACAGTTTTATTAACATCGTGTCAAAAAGATAAATCGCCGAAACCCAAAGAAAAGCCGGATAATGAAACCGGGATAGTTACTCACGATAACCTCCTTGTTAGAAAATATCCAGACGCAGAATTCGGAAAAATCCTGGCTAAACTAAAAAAAGGCGATAAGGTTAAACTTATAAAGAAGACGGGTTTTAGAGATAAGATTGGGGAGCATTATGACCTTTGGTATAACATAAAACTTAAAACCGGATTGGCTGGTTGGGCGTACGGTGCTTTTATAAAAATAAATGACTATAAAGTTGTTCCAACTGAATATCATAAAATATTCCCGCAAGAATTTTATATAAAATATTTAAAAAATATAAATTCGGATACTATAAAAAGAATTTGTAATTACAACAAAAAGATGAAACAAAAAAAGCTGAAAGTTCTAGAACTTGAAGAACTCTATAAGCAAGGGCAAACTGATGAAATAATCAAAAAGTGTGAAAAGCTATTAAGCGTTCCACCTAAATTTTTTAAATATTGGCTGGTAAGTAAAAAATTTAGGACGCCAATTGCTGGCAGCGGGGATCTGAAAGAATATTATAAATTTAAAAAAAACAATAGTTTTTTTATTGAATTACATGCATGGGGTGCGGGCGAAGTACATGAAATTACTTCAGGTACTTACAAAATTAATAATAATAATTTAATCCTATATTTTAAAAAGAAAATTGAAACAAAAACTCATTTTAGAACAAACAAACTAATAAAAACTATTAAGAAATTAAATAAAATTCTAAAATTGAGTTTAATTAAAATACCATATGATTATTTTCCTGATTTTCTTCCATACCACAGTGGTAACTATGGTAAATATGATCTGTCAAGGTTTATTGTCGATTTAAAAGGAAGAACTTTAAATTTTTTTATAAAATCATTTTATACTGTCTATAAAGAACATACTCAAGGGATTTATAGTGAAGGTTTTTATGAAAGAAAAAAAACAAGCCTAATACATAAAAAAGCCATTCTGAAACTTTTACAAGCAACTGGTATGGAAGTATTAATTCTAAGCAACGGATATTGGCCTCATGTTAAATAAATAATTCATCTAAGCAAATCGTTTTTATCCATATGTTGAATGTTTACACCGTAAATTAAAAAAGCTGCCCTAAAAATATGGGCAGCTTTATATATAATTATTTTTTCTTAATTAATCTTGTTCTATTGATGCCTGTGCCGCGGCTAAAATAGCAATCGGTACCCTGTATGGAGAACAGGAAACATAGTTCAAGCCTAAGCTGTAACAGAACTTAACACTTGAAGGCTCTCCACCGTGTTCACCGCAGATACCGAGTTTAATATTAGGTTTGGTTTCCCTGCCTTTTTCAACAGCGATTTTCATTAACTGTCCGATACCTTCCTGATCAATAACCTGAAACGGGTCATTGTCAAAAATCTTTTTATCTTCGGTTTCAGGCTCGATATATACATGTAAGAATTTATTAGCATCGTCACGGGAAAAACCAAAGCCCATTTGAGTTAAGTCGTTTGTTCCGAAACTAAAGAACTCAGCTTCTGTTGCAATCTGGTCCGCGGTAAGCGCGGCACGCGGAACTTCTATCATTGTGCCCACAGTGTACTCTACTTTTACACCGTATTCATCCATGGTTGAAGATGCAGTATCAACAATTACATTCTTAAGAATTTTAAGTTCGTTAATATGCCCCACTAAAGGAACCATGATTTCAGGTTTAACTTCCTGCCCGGATTTTTGTAATTCGCAGGCAGCAGCAATAATTGCTTTTGTCTGCATTTCCGCAATTTCAGGATATGTAATAGCCAACCTACATCCTCTATGGCCAAGCATTGGGTTGAACTCTTTTAACTGGTCAACTTTTGCCTGCAATTTATCTTTTGGAATTTTTATTTTCTTAGCAAGGTCAGCGACCTCATCTTTTGTATGAGGTAAGAACTCGTGTAATGGAGGGTCAAGCAAACGGATTGTAACCGGCCTGTGTTCCATAACTTTAAATATTTCCAGAAAGTCTGATTTCTGCATAGGAAGTATTTTATCCAACGCTTTTTTTCTGCCTTCAAGGTCATCGGCTAAAATCATTTCCCTGACAGCATCAATTCTGCCTTCTTCAAAGAACATATGTTCTGTACGGCATAATCCGATACCCTCAGCACCAAACTTCACAGCGTTTTTAGCGTCATTTGGAGTATCAGCGTTTGTTCTAACCATCATTTTTCTATATTTATCAGCCCAAGCGATAAGCGTTGCAAAATCTCCGGATAAATCCGGTTCAATTAAAGCAACTTCACCCTCAATGATTTCTCCGGTTGAACCGTTTAAGCTTATAACATCGCCTTTTTTGAATTTTTTATTTTTAATTGTACATGAATCTTTTGAAATAACTAAGTCCGAACATCCAACAATACAGCATTTTCCCATTCCTCTGGCAACAACAGCAGCGTGACTCGTTGTACCGCCCCTTGCGGTTAAAATACCCTGAGCAGCAACCATACCGCCGTAATCTTCGGGTGAAGTTTCAAGACGCACAAGAATAACTTTATTGCCCTTTGCTGTTTCTTCTTCAGCATCATCAGCGGTAAAAACAATTTTGCCAACAGCAGTTCCCGGAGATGCGGCAAGGCCTTTTGCTAATACATCGAATTTCGCGCCAGGGTCAATTGCAGGGTGTAATAACTGATCAAGCTGGTTTGGAGAAATTCTCGTTACTGCTTCTTTTTCCGTTATTAAACCTTCGCTAACCATTTCAGTTGCAATTTTTAGAGCGGCTGCAGCAGTTCTCTTACCCGTTCTTGTCTGCAGGAAGAAAAGTTTGTTTTCCTGTATGGTAAACTCCATGTCCTGCATGTCTTTATAGTGTTTTTCAAGGTTATCTTTAATATCAACGAGCTGTTTGTAAACCTCAGGCATGTGTTCTTCTAAGCTTGGATATTTATTCTTTCTATCATCTTCGCTAACACCGTGCTCTTTTGCCCACTCTAATGAATTCTCTTTTGAGATTTGATAAGGAGTCCTAATACCGGCAACAACGTCTTCACCCTGAGCGTTTATTAGATATTCACCGTAAAAACGTTTTTCTCCGGTAGCAGGGTTTCTTGAAAAAGCAACACCTGTTGCGGAATGGTCTCCCATATTACCGTAAGTCATTGCCTGAACATTAACCGCGGTACCTAATAATCCGGTAATACCGTTAACGCGTCTGTATTTTATAGCTCTTGAATTGTTCCATGACCCGAATACAGCGTCAATTGCCATTTGCAATTGAATTTTTGCGTCCTGTGGAAAATCCTGGCCATATTCCTCTTTAAACTTAATTTTGTATTTATCTACTAGTTCCTGTAGATTTTCCGTTGTTAATTCCGTATCCTGTTCATAACCGTTTTTTTCTTTCATGTCTTCAAGGATGTCCTCAAAGTCTTCTCTGAAAAGGTCGCATACAACGTCAGCAAACATTGTAATAAACCTTCTATAAGCATCCCATGCAAAACGCGGGTTCTCTGTTTTTTTAGCAAGCCCCTGAACTGATTCATCTGACAAGCCTAAGTTGAGGACAGTATCCATCATACCAGGCATGGACTGTGCTGCGCCGCTTCTAACAGAAACCAAAAGCGGGTCGTTATTATCACCGAGTTTTTTACACATAACTTTTTCAAGATGCTCTAAGTTTTCTTTTATTTGTGTTTCAAGTACTGCAGGATAAGTTTTATCGTTTTTATAATAATAATCACATACTTCAGCCGAAATAGTAAACCCCGGAGGCACCGGCACACCAATGTTAGTCATTTCTGCCAGATTTGCTCCCTTTCCGCCTAAAGTATTTTTCATTCCGGTAGAGCCTTCTGCTTTACCCTCACCAAAAAAATATATGTATTTTTCAGCCATATTAGATACTCCGTTTAAATGGATTTAATTATAATACCGATGCTTAGAAAAACATCTTCCATGACAATATAATATATTGCAACAATTTTTTTTGAAATTTAAAATATTTTTTTTTCATCATCGGAAATTTATAAAATTATTTTTTTTTTTCAAGAAATTGTAACATAATTACAAAATTAAAATTTTTATATTTTAAATATGTACAGATTTGATATATAGAACCGGCTCAATTATTATATTTCTATTTAAAATAAATACTTTAATTTAAATAGAACGTTACAAATTTACCGGAGTATTAAAACTATATTTTTATAAAACTTTTATTAAAAATAAATTTATTTTACTTTAATATTATATTTATAGTTATAGAATTAAAAAATTTACAATCGATTTTAATATTATATCAAACTGGAAAATTGTTTTGGATAAATTTATTAATAATTTCATTAATTTGAATTCCGAAAAGTATAGCTATATAAAAAATTTAGACACTGATACTTATCTATTGGAAAATAAAAAAAATAAAGAAAATCAAGTTTTAAAATTACTCGTTAAACGGGATGAATATCCCGGGAACTTTGAAATGTTTAAAAGACGGTTTAATGACATAAATAACATTCCTAATACAAAAATTATCATGCCTGAAAAAATAAACTATATTAATAAACAATTTTATAAAATGACAGACTTTCAGCAAGTATCGTTAAATGAGATAATAAATGAAAAAGTATTAAGTGTTAAAGAAGCAATATTAATATTTGAAGATTTACTGGAAACAGTCAACCAATTTCATATAAACAAGCAAATTCACGGAAATTTAAAGCCGTCTAATATTTTTATAAGCAAAAACGGAAAAGTATATATTTCAGATTTCATGTTTGAGAAAGCGTTAAAAGAAACTATTTATATTATTCCCGATACAGATAATACTTTAATCTATCATAGAGATATTTACGCTTTAGGATTAATATTTTTTGAACTTTTAAACTGGGCAAACGCAGTTCAGGGTGAGCCTGAAAAGAAAATATACATACCGGGTAATTTTTATTCTTTAATTGAAAAATGCTGTTATGGATATAAAACATGTGGTTTTAATAATGCTGGGGATGTACTTTCATATTTAAATAAAGCAAAATCAGTTTCAATTGATAATATAAAACCAAAAGAACTTGAAGATACTAAAATTGAAACCTTGCAAAGAAAAAATAAATTCCGGAAAAAAACCAAAGTAATTCTTGTATATATAGCAATGTATGTTTTAATTGGAATTATTGCTTTATATTTATACTTAAAAAATGTTTAGAGAGGAAAATTATCCATTCCTTCGATTACATACATTGCCATACTTGCAAAAAAATTTGCGGGCCGGAATTTTGAAAGTTTTGAGTAGTCCTTGAAATAATACTCCTTTACAACCCTCATCTTCTCCAAATAAATAAAATCTTTAAAATCCTTTATTGTCAATGAACGTATATTGGGCGTATTATACCATTCAAAAGGTAAAAGCTTGGTTTTGGGCATTCTTCCTTTTAATAGAAGATTAAACCTGAATTTCCAGTGCCCTGAATTTGGAAAAGAAACAATAACGTGTTTTCCAACTCTCAGCATTTCAAGTATTACTAAAAGCGGTTCTCTAATAACCTGTAAAGTTTGTGATAAAATTACCCAGTCAAATGATTTATCTTCATAATCCGAAAGGCCTTCATCAATATTGCCCTGTACAACGCTTAAACCTTTTTCCATTGATAGATGCACACCTTCAGTTGAAATCTCTACACCTCTGCCAATAACGTTTTTTTCTTTATTTAATAAATCCAGTAATGTGCCGTCACCACAGCCTAAATCAAGTATGCGGCTGTTCTCATTAACGAGATTTAAAATTATTTTATAATCTAATCGTTTGTCTTTTTCAGGTAATAAAGCTGTCATTTTTCTCCACTATCTTAAATTTTTGATTTTGTAAATGAATTCTTCAAGAAATTCTCAAGCATTCTCGTTAATTCCTCTATTTCTAGTAAAAATGCATCGTGTCCGTAAGCAGATTCAATTTCGCAATACGTTACATCGCATAAATTACTTTGCAAAGACCGCACAATTTCCTTAGACTGATACACAGGAAAAAGCCAGTCAGATGTAAAAGCAACGATTAAATACCTTGCAAATGTATCCTTAAAAGCGTGTTTTAAACTTTTATGATTCCTCGCAAGGTCAAAATGGTCCATTGCTTTGGTTAAATAAATATATGTATTTGCGTCAAAACGCTTGATAAAAGAATCTCCCTGATGATGAAGATATCTTTCAACTTCAAATTCCGGTTTTAAAAATTCCCCGGGTTTATCATTTTTATAATTTCTACCGAACTTAGTCTGCATGCTTTCATCCGATAAATACGTTATATGTCCAATCATTCTGGCAAGCGCAAGGCCTTTTGAAGGAGGCTGGCCTCCATAGTAGTTACCGTCATTGAAATTTTGGTCTAATAAAATTGACAGCCGGCCTATTTCATTAAAAGCAATTGATTGAGGAGATAAACGCGTTGTAGTGGCAATTGCGGCACTTGAGTTAACAAGCCCCGGGTACAAAACCGGCCATGCCAACGCCTGCATTCCTCCCATTGATCCGCCGATTACGGATAATAAACAATCAATGCCTAAATGTTCTATTAAAAGTTTCTGTACACGAACCATATCAAAAATGGTTATGGGCGGAAAATTTAATCCGTAAGGTTTTCCTGTTTCAGGATTAACCGATGAGGGCCCTGTAGTTCCTTTGCACCCGCCTAATACGTTGGAACAAATTACAAAGTATTTGTTTGTATCTATACCCTTGCCCGGGCCAATCATTATATCCCACCAGCCTGCTTTTCCTGTTTTTTTATTATAACCGGCAGCATGCGCATCTCCGGTTAATGCGTGAACAATCAATACCGCATTAGTTTTATCTTTATTTAACTCACCGTATGTTTGATATGCAATGGATAAAGGAGCAATGGTTTCACCGCAATCTAATTTTATCCCATTAGGAATTTCTATATATTTTGTTTCAACGTATCCGGCTGAATTTTTTAGTTTACTTTTTTCTACGCTCAAAGCATTTCCTTTCTTAGATATCCTGATACAGCCATGTAGATAAATACCGTTCGCCTGTATCACATAAAACAGTAACTATTAATTTACCTTTGTTTTCTTTCTTTTTTGCAAGAGAGTAAGCAGCGCAAATATTCGCGCCTGCTGATATTCCCGCAAATAATCCTTCTCGTCTTGCAAGGCGTCTGGCAAATTCTCCTGCATCTTCATTTCCCACTTTAACAGTCATATTAAGTAACGATTTATCAAGTACAGCGGGAATAAATCCAGCACCTATTCCCTGAATTTTATGAGGCCCGGGGCTTTCACCTGAAATTACTGCTGAGGTTTCGGGTTCTACAGCAACGATTTTAATTTTTGCATTTTTTTCTTTTAGATATTTTCCCGTACCTGTAATTGTTCCTCCGGTTCCAACACCTGCAACGAAAATATCAACTTTCCCACCGGTTGCCTCCCAGATTTCAGGCCCGGTTGTTTTATAATGAATAGCAGGGTTGGCTGGATTTGAAAACTGGTTAGGCATATAGGAATTATCAGTTAATGCTAATAATTCGCTGGCTTTATCAATAGCGCCTTTCATGCCTTTTTCCCCTTCAGTTAATACAACTTTAGCTCCTAGCGCTTTTAAAATCATAATTCGTTCATTACTCATAGTATCGGGCATAACTAAAATACATTTATATCCTTTTGCTGCTGAGACAAAAGCAAGGCCTAAGCCCGTATTTCCGCTGGTTGGTTCAATAATTGTTCCCCCTGGAACGAGTTTGCCTGATTTTACAGCATCAAGAATCATGGCGTTTGCAATCCTGTCTTTAATACTTGATAAAGGATTAAAATATTCACATTTTACAGCTATTTTAGCGTCCAGTTCTTTATTTAAATTGTTTAGATAAACTAAAGGTGTATTTCCAATTGTATCAACTATGTTTTCAATTTTTTTCATAAATAGTTCCTTACTTAATTAAGTTAAACAAGAAAAATTTAGGAAGAAGCATAATTTTAACGTTTCTTCCTGTTTAACTAAACAAGACTTAACACATTGTCTAAATCCTGAATAATATCATCAATGTTTTCAATTCCTACTGATAACCTTATAAATTCCTCTGTAATTCCGGAAGCTTTTAAGTCTTCAACTGATAATTGCTGATGCGTTGTTGATGCAGGATGAGTAATAATACTCTTTGAATCTCCAATATTTGTTACGTGAGTAAATAACTTAACGTTTTCAATTAGTTTTATTCCTGCTTCAAGCCCGCCTTTCACATAAAAACTCACCATTCCGCCTGCACCTTTTGAAAGGTATTTATTACAGAGATCATTATACGGGCTTGATTTTAATCCCGGATAATTCACCCGGCTGACTTTGGGATGAGATTCTAAAAATTCTGCAACCTTAAGCCCGTTCTCAGAATGCCTTTCCATTCTAAGTGACAAAGTTTCAAGCCCCTGTAATATTAAAAACGAATTCATAGGGGATAGCGCTGCTCCGATATCGCGCAACCCCTGTACTCTTGCTTTGATAATATACGCAATATTTCCCAACCCGGATAAATTACCAAAAGTTTCCTGATATTTTATACCGTGATATGAAGGGTCAGGCTCCGTCAAACAAGGAAAATTCCCGTTGTCCCAATTAAAATTACCGGAATCTACTATTATTCCGCCTAAAGAATTACCGTGTCCACCAATAAACTTGGTTAATGAATGTATTAAAATATCAGCGCCGAAATCAAAAGGTTTTTCCAGATACGGCGTTGTCATTGTATTATCAACGATTAAAGGAATACCGGCATCGTGAGCAATTTTGGCAATCTTTTCCAAATCCGCAACGTCCAGTTTAGGATTACCTATAGTTTCCGCGTAAATTGCTTTTGTTTTAGGAGTAATTTTTTCTTTAAATGAATCAAGGTTTTCAATATCTCCAAAATTAGTTTTAATTCCAAATTTGGGCAACGTATATTCAAATAAGTTATGCGTTCCTCCATACAAAGATTTTGAAGATAGAATCTCTTCACCTTGTTTTACTATATTCGTTATTGCTATTAAGATTGCGGACATTCCGCTTGCAACCGCAAGAGCGCCTGTGCCGCCTTCGAGCATAGCAACGCGTTTTTCCAAAACTTCAGTAGTAGGGTTTGTTATCCTTGTGTAAATATTTCCAAACTCTTTAAGCTCAAATAAATTTGAGGCATGTTCTGCCGATTTATACTCATAAGCATTAGTCATGTAAATGGGCACTGCCATTGATGATGTATCTGAATCAATTTTATGCCCGCCATGTAAGCAAATTGTGTCAAAACCCTTAAAATTTTCCGCTGTCATAATGCCTCCTCTAAATATGATAATAATGAAAATCTTTTTTCATTTCTTCAGTTTCTTCTATTAAATCAAGCAACGTTGTTTCATCAACTATATTACTTATCGCGTTATTAACTTTTTTCCATAATTTTTTCATAGCACATATCCCCTCATAGGAACAAGGTTGATGCTCTTCAATTGGTAAATCTCTCGAAGAGTCAGGGCGTATACACTTTATTGGCCTAAGTGTTCCTTCACTTAACCTGATAATCTTACCAACGGTAATCTCATCAGCAGGAACTGCTAACATATAACCGCCTTCTTTGCCTCTTTTGGAACGCACTAATCCGGCTTTCTTCAAACCGATAAAAATCTGCTCAAGATACTTTAACGGAATATCATTTCTCTCACTAATTTCCTTTAAAGAAACAGGGCCTTTTTTCTGATACAATCCTATATCTATTAATGATTTTAGCGTATAGTCACCTTTGAAAGTTATTTTCATAACTTCTCCTTTTTAATTCCTACTAACTAGGTAGGAATAATATACTTTATATCACCGTTTTTGTCAATTTGAATGATTTTTTTTTGGTATTTTATTAAAAAAAACGTATACTTATTCAATGGCTATTGAAATTGAAAAAAAGGCATGGATAAACTGTGCTGCTGAAACGGAAAAAAAAGTAAGTTCCATGATGGAGTTCTATAAAGAAGATGAAAAACAGGATGTGTATTATTTCAACGGAGATAGAAATAATATTGACTACCGCAAAGACCCTATTTTTAGAATAAGGAAGAATAAAAAAGGCTATCACGTTACTTTTAAAAAAAGGGAATTGTCCGGCAAAACGGAAATCAACACGGAAACCGAGTTTGAAATAATAAACCCGGAAAAAATGCAGGATTTGTTTTTCTACATGGGATATGAAATCTTAATTGACAAACATAAAATAAGCAAAGTTTATAAGTATAAAAACGCAAATGTTGAGATTAACACGGTGAAAGGATTAGGGGATTTCATCGAAGTTGAAGTGGTTGCGGAAAACGAAAACCAAACAGATGACGCGATTAAAGTAATCAATGAAATATTCGAAATGCTTGATATTAATGAAGATAAAATTGAAGACAGATTATACATTGATTTATTACTAGAAGGCAAATGATACGGTTCAGAAAACGCGTCAGCTTTAGAAACTTTAAAAAAGGCAACTATACCCCTGATTCTATTGCACCGGCTTATACCTTGTTTTCAAAGTTTTACGATGAAACAATGTTCTACCTTAATTACCCTGTATGGCGGGATTATATATTAAAACTAACCCGTTACTTTGACATTCAAGGCACAAGCCTTCTTGAGCTTGCGTCCGGCACCGGACATCTTGCAAAATATCTATCCGGACATTTTATGGTTACACCGAGCGATAATTCCGGGCAAATGCTTGAAAAGCTAAAAAATAATTATCCTAAGTTTAAACCGCTAAAATTAAACATGTGCAGTTTTGAGCTTGAAGAAAAATACAACGTTGTTGTTTCCTTTAACGACAACGTGAATTACATAAAAGCCGGAGAAGAACTGCAAAGTCATTTTAACAGCGTAAAAAACGTGTTAAAACCTTCAGGGCTTTATATTTTTGATACAACTCCAATGTTCAACATAAAAAAGAATTTTTTGGGAGTTCCGCTTTGTTTAAAAACTAAAGCCGGTTTTTTTAGATGGGAAAATTTTTTAAATGAACAAGAAAAAAGTGTACATTCTCATGTTGATATGTTAGAAATAGGCAAGGATAAAATTATCAGAGAAATACACAAACAAAAAATACACGATGCTGATTTGCTAATTTCACTTTTATTAAAAACGGGTTTTAAAAAAGTTTATCATTTTGAGGGCTTCACAATGACACCCCCGATTCCAAAAAGTGAACATTATCATTTTGCCGCATTGGTTTAGAGAGGAAAACATGGTTAAACACGTTGTTATGTTTAAATTTAAAGATTTCGTTGACGGAATGAATAAACCTTCTATTGCTTTAAAAGTAAAAGAAATGTTAGATGGATTGAAAAAACACATCAGTGAAATTCATAAAATGGAAATAGGGATAAACGAGAGCGCGCATGAAAGAGCTTATGACTGTGTGTTATCTTCTGAGTTTAAAAGTTTTACCGCTCTTGAAAAATACAAAGTCCACCCGGAACACGTTAAGGTCAGCGAATTTTT
>CALGPD010000243.1 GCA_937960625.1 uncultured Spirochaetia bacterium
ATCTAATACCCAAAGGCACTATTAATTACACCCATGATTATGATATTAAAATAAGTTTTAATTATAAAGTTTTCACTCAAGATGAATATCTGAATCCAAAAAGTTTAAATCTTGATAAATACGTTAAAATTACACCGGATATAAAATTCTCATTCAAAGTATTAAACAGAAACGAAATAATAATAAAACCCGATATAACATCTATAAAACCAAAAACCAAATTAACATTTGTTTTTAATAAAAATATAAAGGCTGAAAACGGAGCCGGTTTTTCTTCGAGCAAAATGTATGAAAAAAATATTTATTATCAAAGGCTTATGGTTCTTGCTAAAAATATCCGGCAAGACCAGCGTATTGAAACCTTGAATAAAGATGTATATTTATTATTAAGCCACCATATTGAAATTCCCGAATTAAATAAATACGTTAAAATTAAAATTAATAAAAATGAAAAAGAAATAACAAACCTAGAATTTTTAAAATTAAATCATAACGACCCAAGATATACCCTTGATATTCAAAACGCAAAAAACACTTTGAAATACGCTGAAATCCCTGAAGAGTATAAAAAATACATAGAAAAAAATCTTCATAAATATCATTTGTACAAATTTAAAGCTTATGGTTTAACAGCAGAGACCCAGTATAAGATTGTATTGGATGAAAAACTGGATTTAACCTTTTACAACAAAAATAGGTTGCTGTCTTTTCATACTTTTGACAAATTTAAAGTTATGAATCCTAAAGATTCTGAATTAAAAGTAACACTTGAAGATCCGGTAGTAATTAAATTAAATAATGATTTCAAACTCGATAAAAATACTGTCAAAAACACTTTCACAATACGGCATATCAAAACGAATAAAAAAATGACTATCATAGGAATTGAAAAATTCAGTTTAACCAACAGGTATGATACAACGAAAAAAACTAACGGAATACGTATAAAATTTAACGCGCAAATTGGAGAAAAATACGTTCTTAGTATTTCCAAAGGCATGAAGGATAAATACAAGCAGTCAATTATTCCCGCAAGGCTTAAAATTAAAATTAAAGATTATCCGCCATATCTTAGTACCCCGTTTCCTCAAAGAGGTATTTTTGAAAGCCGGGGCAAGCTGTTCAAATTCCCAATCGCGTACATAAATTTAACAGGTTTAACAATAAATATTAAGACATATCATACTCCCAAAAACCACTTAAATGACACTCCGTCAAGAGTTAAGAGAATTGTGATTAAGAAAAATTCCATAAGGCGCAATGTGCGTTTAACCCGGTATATTGATATTGAAAAATATCTTAACCGGCGGCACGGTTTTGTTAAGTTGGAAATTGAGGCAGCAAGCCCGTCAGGTATATATGTAGGCAAACAAAGATATACTTATCATTCAAATGACAGGAGTTATAGAGAATTTTTCTATCAATACACAAACATGTCAATCACCACCAAATACAGCCCGAAAAATATTTTCATATACGTTAGCGAATTAACTTCACCAAAACCGGTTAGAAATGCAAGAGTATCAATTTATTCCAAAGACGGAAGTTCTTATGATAAAGTCATAACACGGTATACTAACAGCAACGGATATATCATAATAAAAAACACCCATCCGGCTTTTGAGCGCTTATACAAAAGGCTAAGACGACGGTTTACACATAAAAATTATTACGTTGATAAGGATTCATCCACTCGTTCAGAACCTGATTTTCTCGTTATTGCTCAAAAAGGCAGGGATTTCTGTGAGCTTAATTTTAATACTAATTCTACAATAGACTTATCAAACTCAAGTGTGGATAATACAGCAAATGCAATGACTTCATTTTTCGCGTTTGTTTTTACTCCGAAAGGGATATATAAACAACGGGAACAAGTATTAGTAAAAGGATATATAAGGGAAAACAAAGGCGGTAGAATTACAGCTTCACCAAATAAAGAATATGAAATCAAAATTGATTCCCCTGACAACTCCACTATTTTAAGAAAAACAATCAGAACAAATGCTTACGGTTCTTTCTCATTAAAATACAGACTCTCATCAGACCCCACTCTTGGTAAATACATTATTTCCGTATCAAAGCCCGGATCTACGGAAAATATCAGTTATGAAAACAAGGTATACACAGGGAGTTTTATGGTAGAAGCGTATCGGGCAAGGCGCTTTGAGGTAGATATTAAAGTTGGGCAGAAATCAGCAACGTATTTTAAAAACGATACTGTTCCTTTTTACGTTACAGCGAAATATTTACACGGTGGATTAATGCGTAATGCTAAAGTTAAATATAGAATCGACGCGTATCCTTATAATTTTAGAAATTTCAAATTCGGGCTTCAGAAATATAGGTTTAACTCATCTAAATGGCTTGAACACGGTTCTAATAGCGAAACCACTATTAATGAATCATCTGTAACCGTACAGGAAGTAAAAATCTCAAAGCTCGACGCCGCGGGAAGATTTATGGCTCGTTTTAGGGCAAAAGTTCCGTTCAATAATTCATGTGTTTATAAAGTCGTTACCGAAGTTGAAGATCAGGACAGGCAGTCAATAGTTGCTTCATCATCAAAACTCGTTCATAATACCAGATACTACGTTGGATATTCCCTAAACAAATTCTTTTTAGAAACCGGAAACAGGGTTAATTTTCACGTTGTCACGGCAAAACCAAACGGAAAATCAGCAGGTTCAAGATTAGTTACAATGCGGTTTTATAGAATAGAATGGAATAATGTTAGAAAATTAAGTTACTCCGGATATTATAAATGGCACTCAACCAAAAATTATAAACTCGTTAGAACAATATCAACGAGAACATCGGGCAACCATAAATATCCAAAGAACGTTAGATTTACACCTGATAAACCCGGAACTTATATAGTTACGTTTGAATCAAGAGACAGGGCAGGCACACGAATTAAAAACTACGCGAAATTCTGGGTATACGGAGATAAATATACAACGTGGAAAATGAGGGATGACCAGCACATTTCCCTGGTTAGAGACAAGAGCTTTTACGCTCCGGGACAAAGCGCGCGCATTATGGTTATGTCTCCCTATAAAAATGTTAAAGCGCTTGTAACAATTGAACGTGAGGGCGTAATTGATTCATTTACCACTACTGTCAGAGGCACTGCCGGAGTTATCCGCGTTCCAGTTAAGAAAAAATACGCTCCCAATGTTTTCGTTTCAGTTATGCTGTTACAGGGAAGAGTTGACGGAAACTACCCTACTTCCAAACTGCGGGATATTTATAAGCCAACGGTAAAAATCGGCTATACTATTTTATACGTTAAACGCGACCACAAACGTTTAAGAATCCGCGTTGCTAAACTCAAGAAAACCTATCAGCCGAGGCAAAAAGTTTCAATGCGAATCAAAGTTACGGATTACAAAAACAGAGGAGTACGTTCAGAAGTCGGTGTATACGTTGTTGATGAAGGAGTATTGTCATTGATAGGATATAAAACTCCGAATCCGTTTTATGCTTTTAATAGAAATAAAGAATTAATGGTTAAAACCGCGGATAACAGGCTTGAAGTGGTGGGCCAGCATAAATATACGTTAAAAGGGGAAAATCCGGGAGGAAGCGGAAAAGGAGATTATAATATCCGCTCTTCACTTGGTTTATCCAACGTAAAGGCGAGGAAATTATTTAAAGCCATTGCTTATTCAAATCCAAATGTTTATACGCAGCAAAACGGTTATGCCTATATTTCATTTAAACTTCCTGATAATTTAACCAAATATAGAATCATGGTCGTTGCCGCTGACAGAGAAGATAAGTTCGGCGCTGTTCATACACATATAAGGGTTACTCAACCGTTAATTGCCCGCCCTGCTCTTCCTAGATTTTTAAATCTAAAGGATAGAATAAATGCCGGTGTTGTTGTGATGAACAATCAAAACCAGGCAGTTAGAGTAACTGTTTCAGCAGCAGCGAAAAACATAAAACTAATTGGAAGAAGATATAAAAAGGTCTATCTGCCGGCCAACGGGGCAAAAGAAGTGCGTTTTAATTTCATTGCAAACAAACTTGGAGAAGCAAAATTCAGATTCGGTGTTGTTGCAAAAACCAGAGGCAAACGCGTTGTTGATGTTGTAGAATGGAAAATACCCGTTAATATGCCGTTTTTCCAAAAATATGTGGCATATTCTGGAAGCACGGTACAGCGCAATGTAACGCATAACCTTAGATTGCCCGGTTCTGTTATGAGGGAACAGATTGGAGTTGAAGTAATAACTTCATCTACAGCGCTTTCAAAACTAAAAGGCAGTGTGGAATATTTATTCGGCTATCCTTACGGCTGCCTTGAACAACGGATGACAAAAGTAATGCCCATGCTGCTAGCTGGCAAACTCGTTGAATCTTTCAAACTCAACGTAAAAGTGCCTTTTAGAAAGCTGGTACAAAAATATATCACAAGTTTTTACAAGTATCAAATGAGTTCAGGCGGATTTTCAATTTGGCCCGAGCCAAGGTATCAGCGGTCAACATATCCTTATCTGACAGCCTATGTTTTATATATAATGCACATGGGTAAAAAACTTGGGTATAAAGTTGACCCTGAAGTTAGGGAAAAAACTATTAATTACTTAAAAAACTTTATTTCAGGCGCAAGAATGCAGAATGTTTCTTACTATGGCCATGGCTATAGAAGCGCGTCCAATATTTTCACCTTCTATGTTTTATCCGAGTTTGGGGAGGCAAGCGAATCTTACGCTGACAGCCTGATTAGAGTTTTAGACCAACATTCACTTTACGTTAAAAGTGTTTTTGCAAAAGCTTTATATAACATAAATAGAAGAAAATACCGGTATACTATCGAAAAAATCAAAAATCAGATTATATCCAGTATTACAAAAGGCGGAGGAAATAAATCGTTTATAACAACGGATTATAAAAAATACAAATACTATAGAAACTTGTATATGTCCAATGTTAAAACAACGTCTGCTGCAATTTTAACCCTCCTAATGGTAGATAAAAACAATAGAAATATCACATCTTTGGTACGCGGGTTATTAAGTAAAATGAAAAACGGTAAATATAAAACAACGCAGCAGAACATGTACGTTTTATGGGCATTACTCAAATATTTCAACGTATATGAAAAGCAAACTCCGGATTTCATGGCAACGGTTCACGCTGAGATTAAACGTTTACTCAGGGTATATTACCGCGGTAGAAATTTCAACATTTCAACGGGTAATACTTTCTTTAAAAATTATAGAAAAGACCGTATACGCATCCGCGTAAACAAACGTGGTAAAGGGCGTTTATATTATACTATTCGGTTTAATTACGTTCCTGAGAATGTTCCGAACCAAATCAGCAACGGGTTTTCTATAAGGAAAAGAATTTACGATGTACGAACCGGAAGGCGTATCATTGGGAGAAACTTTAAAGCAGGAAGAGTTTACAGAGTTGAATTAATAGTATCCGTTCCTGATACCCGGTATAATGTCGTTGTTGATGACCCGCTGGCAGCAGGATTTGAAGCCTTAAACCCAAGGCTAAAGCAAAGTTCAATGGATGTTGATAAAAAATCATGGATGGTTGGATTTAACCGCGTTGCTCTTAAAGACGACCGGGTATTACTCTTTGCAGATAAGCTCAAACAAGGTACATATAAATACTCTTATAATATGAAAGCTACGAGCTACGGGAATTTCGTTATGTATCCGGCAAAAGTAGAAGAAATGTATGACCCGGATAAATACGGTTATTCAACAGGTGGTAAAATCTTTATAAGATAAATATTATGAGAAGAAAATATTTAAAAATATTCTTAATTTCGTTAAGTGTGATAGTTTTGATTTTGCTTACGTATCTTTTTATACCTGTATCTAAAGATATATTGTATGAAAAGGTTGGTTTCTCATATAAAATCTACAGTAAAAAAGGATTTTTATTACGCAGAGGATTATCTACAAAAGGATTTTATTTCTCATACATCAAAATTGATGAAATTCCGGATATGTTAACAAAATCATTGCTTGTTGCTGAAGATAAAGATTTTCATTCTCACTTTGGTATTAGTTTCACTTCTCTTTTCAGGGCGGTTTATGAAAATATATTTACAAGTAAACCCGTTTCCGGCGCATCCACAATTACAATGCAGGTTGCAAGGAATATATATAATTTTAAACGCAATATATTCTCAAAGCTTTTTGAAATGTATTATGCACTAAAACTTGAAATATCATTTACTAAAAAAGAAATTCTTGAACTATACCTGAACACTATTCCATTTGGAAATAAAATCATTGGTATAAAAATGGCAGCAAGGTATTATTTCAATAAACGGGTAAGTGATTTGTCAGATTCAGAATCTGTGTTTCTCGCTGCTGCTGTCAAATATCCTAATTATATAAACAACGAAAAAATAAACAGAATAATCAAACGTAAAAACTATATCCTTAAAAAACTTTTAAAACAAAAAACAATAACAACGGAAAACTATAAAAAAATTAAATATGATAAAACAGTAATTCATAAATTCAAAAAATTTATTTATGCCCCGCACTTTACTGATTATTTAATAAAAAAAATTAAAACCGAATACGCTGATAAGTTAAACAAAATTTCAGAAATACATACCACTATAGATTTAGACATTCAAAAAAAAGTTTTCAACAAAACCGCAGCAGTACTTAACCGCCTGCTGCATAAACAAATATCAAACGCAAGCGTTATTGTATTAGATAATAATACAGGTGAACTCGTTGCTATGCTTGGAAGCCTTAACTATTTCTCAAACAATAAAGACGGCCAGGTTAACGGCGCTCTTGCTCTCCGTTCACCGGGTTCAACTTTAAAACCTTTTACCTATGCAACGGGTTTTGAAAACAAAGTAATTACTCCGGGGAGCATAATTCCTGATATTAAAACTTTTATCTCTTCCACCAGAGGAGACTATATGCCGTCAAATGATGACAGGCGATATCACGGCCCTGTAACCGTGCGAAAAGCTTTGGCATGTTCTTATAATATCCCGGCAGCAAGAGTTATTCAAAGAGTCGGAGTTGAGCAGGTGCTTAATAAAATGAGACTATGCGGGTTTACTTCTTTAACGAAAACAGCACGGCATTACGGCGCGGCATTAGTATTAGGCGGTGCCGATGTTTCTTTATTTGAATTAACACGGGCATACATGACTTTTGCCAATAACGGTTATTATAACAATATTAAGATAATAAAAAAAATCATAAACATCTACGGCAAAGATATTACCAAAGACAAGCCAAATCAAAAACAGAAAATTTTTTCAAAACATACAGCGTTTTTAATTAAAAGCATACTATCTGATAACAAAGCGCGTGAAGACAATTTCACGTTATTATCAGCTTTAAATTTTCCTTTTTTCGTTGCATCCAAAACCGGGACATCAAAAGGTTTTAGAAACAACTGGACTGTGGGTTTTTCAAAAAATTACACTGTTGGAGTTTGGGTGGGTAATTTCAATAACAGGCCCATGCAGGGAGTAAGCGGAATTACAGGCGCGGGAAGCATTTACCGGAACATCTTCCTTGAAATTGAAAAGGATTATGACTATAAACTAACTCCAACGGATAAAATAATTAGCCGGAAAATATGTATTCACAGCGGTCTTTTAGCTAAAAAAAATTGCTCAGGGCAAAGAATTGAATACTTTTTAAAAGGAAGCGAGCCTAAAACACATTGTAATATTCATTTTCTTGTTCCGTTTAAAAAGTCTACGGGAAAAATAGTTATGAAGATAAAAGATACCGGGTATAAGCATAATAGGAATATCAGATGGAAAAATTTTACGATATTGCCTGAAATTTACAATGAATGGCTAAGTCAAAAAGGGTATAAGCCGCCTTCACTTAAAGTATTAAAATACATCAAGCAAAAAGATGGCCAGCGAACAAGTATAAAGATTATATTTCCGGATAACAACGATGTATTTGCTATTGACCCTATAATAAAAAGAAATTTTCAAAAAATTACTTTCAGGGCAAAAGTTCCGTTAAGCACCCAAAAAGTAGTTTGGAAAATCGGCAGCCGGCAAATTATTTCAAAAAAATATCCTTTTAATTATAACTGGAAATTAAAGCGGGGTATACATGATTTAAAATTATATGTATATTTGAAAAACGGAGTAAAAACAGACAGTAGAAAAATAAAATTTACGGTTTATTAACCTAAAAATAAATTAATATGAAACTATTTTAAAAACACCGAGGAAACCATGAAACGTATTTTTATAATTATATCTTTTATTATTCTGGCAACGATAAAACTCAGTGCCTTTAGTAAATACGATTTATTCAACGCGGCTAAAAACGGAAATGTATACCGCATTAAACAATATATACGAATGAAAGTCGGTTTAAATCATAAAAACTCCAGAGGGGACACAGCTTTATTATTAGCTTTAAAGAACAAAAGGATTAAGGTTGCAAAACTATTAATCCGCGCCAAAGCAAACATTCACGTTAGCAATAACCGCGGAGAAACTGCCCTTATATTAGCGGCTGAAATTGGAGCAGCCTATGTTGTACGCATGCTTATTTATAGGCGTGTAAAAATAGATACAAAAATTATAAGCGGAAAGCGTATAAATAAATTTAATACAACAGGCGCAACGGCCTTAATGATTGCGTGCGCAAAGAATAACTATAAAATAGTAAGACTTCTTGCCAATGCCCGGGCAAATGTAAATATTAAAACACTTTACGGGCATACTCCTTTAATGGTCGCGGCTTATCTAAGCAATCTAAAATCAGTATATATTTTGATAAAAAAAGGCGCAAATGTTCACGCTAAGGATAAATATGGGCAGACAGCTTTTTTATATTCAGTATTAAACGGAAAGTTTAAAATAATGAAATACCTGATACAAAAAGGCTCAAAACTAAACGTAAAATCCCGGCACGGTTTTAACGCTCTAATGGTATCTGCTTATTTCGGAAGGCCAAAATTTATAACGTATTTAATAAGAGCAGGGTTAAAAATTAATCATGTTGATAATTATGGCTCTACTGCCCTGCATTACGCGTTAATAAAAGATAAAATAAAAGCCGCAAAGATACTCATTTATCATGGGGCAAATGTAAACCTTAAAAACAAAAGAAACTGGACACCGCTTAGCTTAGCTTTTATAAAAAAAAATTATAAGTTCGCAAAATATTTGATTAAAAAAGGCGCAAGGCTGGCAAAAAATGATAAATTTTATCACAGGGCTTTTTTCCGTTCATGCTACAAAGGGAAATTACAGGAAGTGGTTTTATTAGTTAAAGCCGGAGCTGATGTAAATATCCGCAATTA
>CALGPD010000244.1 GCA_937960625.1 uncultured Spirochaetia bacterium
GAGCTAACTCCAATTGAAGAATTAACAGTGATATCATCTTGATTAAGAAATAGTCTTGTATATATTTTTTTCTTTTTAAAAGAAAAAAAATAAATATTTGGATAATTAAAAAATATAACCCGCAAAGGGCTCTTCAAAAATTTTATCGCACGGTTATAATTACTTATATTATTCAATGTATATATTGGTTTTTTTTGAATGGATTGGACTTTCCAGATTTTTGTAGTATTTTCCATCAGAGAAGAGCTTACAATATATTTACTGTCAGGAGAAAATTTTAATTCTATAATACCTGAATTATGTCCCTCCAATGTTTTTAAAATTTTACCATTGAAAGCAGACATAATTTTAATCTTTTGTTTTATTGTTGAGAATGCTAATAATTTTCCATTTGGTGAAAACGTAGTTTGCCGTCCTGTATTTGGTAAATTGTATATAATTTCACCTGTTAAAATATTTATTATTTTAATAGAAGATTCTTTAAATGAATGTCTTGAAAAAGCAAAAAGTTTACTGCCTGTAGAGATGTAAAATGATGGTATTGAAGCATCTGCGTTTTTATATAAAATAAGTTTACCTGTTTTCACTGACCATATTCTAAAATATCCCAGATAACAAGGATGTGAACTATATGCAACACAAACAAGAAATTTGTTATCTGGAGAAAATTTAAGTCTATAATAAAAATTTTTACAATAACGTAAAGTTTCTTTACTTTCGCCTTTTCTAAAAATATAATCAGCATCAAATTTATAAATTTTTCGTCCAGTTTTTAATGAGCGTAAAATTACACTACTTTTATTACCATTTAAAATATAATATGCAAAAAATTTATTGTTATTCGAAAAACAAAAAGGAGATATTTCACCCTTAAATCTATATATAGGTTTTATTACTTTTTCATCGGTCAATTTATCATTAGATGAACATTGGATAATTATAAAAGTTAAAATTATTATTTTAATAAAAGGTTTTTGCATTTTCACATCACACCAGCCTCTAGATTTTATAAAGGTTTGAAAAAAACAACAAAATAGAGTCAATAACCGCGAGAAAACCAAGTATTGTCTGCATGGGATATAATTTTTTATCAAGCGAGTGTATTTTTTCAATAGGGGTTTGTTTATCAGTTCGTAAATAATTCATGGACATGACAACGCCTAAAGTTATGCTCACAAAAGTGGAAATAAACGAAGAGATTGTTGCAATGGGCATGGTGGCTAACATCATTGGAATAAAACGCAAAATGCGGAAAAAACCGATTAAGGATATAATACCCCAGAGCAGCAGCGCAATTCCAAGCCACGTTTTGTACGGTATTAGGTTGTCCGTGATTTCAACGTATTTTTCATGTTTACGTATGAAAAACCTTACAACAGCGAAACACCCGGATATAAAAAGAATTAATATGGGAATTAAACCTATTAAATAAAACAACGGGCAAACCTTTTTAATGACTTTACTCTTATATTTTGCCGGTTTTTTGCGTTTTGTCAAGCAAAATCACCTGAAAATAAAAAAAGCCATGTTTTATACACATGGCTTAAAATATATGATTTATCTAAATTATAGTTTCATATTTAAAATGAACTTGTTCTTTTTCAGCGTTAACCTTCCCGGGAAAATAAAAAACGCAAGAGCGTAAACAAGTATGGATATCACCCAAACTCCTTTAAATCCCATGCCAATGGATAAAATCGTTGCAAGCGGTGTTGAAGCAACGCTGGTAGCTCCGTTAATACCCCAGGCCCATGGTAGAAAATCTTCACGTTTTTCGCTCACTTCATGCAGTCCAAGTGGAAAGGGCATTCCAAGGAAAAATGCAATAGGCGCGATAAATACCATCGCAATTATTAATTTCACAGCCATTGGGAGAAACATTAAGCTTCTAACAATGGGGTCAAGAATAAAGATATACAACACTACCATAACCGCAATAATGCTCACAGCGAGGAGCAGTACTTTGCTCGAACTACCGAGTTTTTCGCTAAGCTTGCCCGAGAAATAACTTCCTATGCCCGATACAGCGAGTATGGTTGCAAGTACAAGTGAAGTGGAATATATCGGGTTTGCTAGAAACAGTGTTAATTTCTGGATTAATACCATTTCAACGAATAAAAACCCGAACCCGAGGCAAACGAAATATCCGATTAAAACGAGTTTACCGCCGGAGACTGCTTCTTCTTTCTTTTTGTTAAATAAAGTTTTTAACAGCGGTATACAAATTATTAAAGCGCCGAAAAATATGGCTAATGCAAAATTAAGCCATAAAATCAAATAATTCGTTTCTTCATAAGGCACTTCGGAAAACTTGCCCGTAAACAAAACTTTTAACGTTTTGCTCAATTTTAATCTATATGAAAAATACGGATTGTTGTCCGTAACGTAACCAATTTTGAATGGATATTTTTCTATAAACTCTTTATATCCGCCTTTAACAAACTTTGAAATCGCGATTTTATAAAGTGAATATCTTAAAATATTATTTTTATCTTTTTCCTTCTTTTCTGTAACTACCGGCATTTGCCCGGGAGGCCCTACTTTTGTTTCAGCAACGTTAAAATTTTCGCCTTGTTCCTGATTAAATATTTCCCGGTTTCCGTTAGGGTCAATTCCCAGATAATAACTTGCGTCAAAACTATTGTTCTTACAAAATTCTGTAAGCTTTTTAATTTCATTTGCTGTAAAATCTCCGTTTTTAATTAAAAACGTTGCTGTTGTCATGGTCCTAAACATGAAAAACTTCTTTTTCAAGTTTTTCATGTTTTCTAACGCTTTTATACTCGTTGTAAATACCCTGAGAGCATCGCGTAAGTTTTCTTTTGCGTCAACAGTCATAGAAAGGATTCCGTTTTTTTTCAATCTGGCAAAAGCATCACGGATTGAGTGAATAGTATATAAATAGTTTTCATGGCTCGGAAGATTTCCGCCCGATGACATGCCGCCGCCCAATGCAAGGCTCATCTCAATTATATCATATTTTTGCTTTGATTTACGGAGATATCCTCTAACATCGGCTTGAAATGCCCGAACACCGCCTTTGCTTAAAATTCCCCCGTTGAACTTAGAAAATTGATTTTTTAATAATTCAACGAGCTGGCCGCTTAGCTCAACTGCATGAATATAAGAAGGCATTTTGTTTTCATATTTACGCACTGTTAACTGATAAGCTTTGTTTAAGAACGGTTTAAGTTTTTCCATCCGGTTTATTTCGTCTTTAATAACTTTATTCCATTCATTATTTACTTCATTTTCAATTCTCGTTTTATTGTGTTTTAAAATATGTTTTTCATATAATTCATCGTTTAGATGTTTATACGTTTTACGAAGCTCTTTTAATTTGATTTTAATATTTTCTTTTATCCAAACATCTTTTAAACAATCAAGAAAATTCATAGACCTAACAGCGTGATATGCAACGGATAAAGACCTTGCACCGCCCATCCCGAGAATCAATACTCCGGGTTTATCTTTTATTAAATAAGGAGCAACCTGAGGCAGATATTTAACCGCGTCTATAGTAGATCCGTTTAATTTTGCCATTACGCTTGATGATTGATTTCCGTCCACATATACACCGAGGAAATCGGGCATTTTACCTATCATTTGATAAGACATTCCTGATAATCCTGGGGCACTTCTTTCTTTTGTGCTTTTTACTATTTGTAATAAGCCTAAAGGAGAATAACGTGTCGCAAGTATTTTAGCGTTGATACTGGACATTGTATGCCTGATGCTTTTCTGAGGAACGTATTCAATCTTTGTGTTAAATGAAATTGTAACCAACGAAACGGCAAAAACTAATGCGCTGATTCCCATTTTTATATATATATTTTTCTTTATTTCCCTGTAATCAATGGACAAAATATGCCCGGAAAAGAAAAATACAATTATAGGTAAAATCAAATACGCGGGAGGAATAATGAACATTAATATAAGTAAAATTAAAGTTCCAGTTCCCGCTCCGATTAAATCGAAAAAGTATAATTTTGATACCTGTTTTTTATGCGCTATAAATGCTAAGCCAATGTATATTCCTCCGAAAAAAAACGGAAAGAATAAAATAATAAAATACAACGCGAGATTGGACAATTGTGTAAACGTATAACTTGGATTTACAATCTGCATAGCATTGAAAGGCACTTTTTTCATTAGTATATACGCAAGAACAGCTAAAGGAACTGCTGACAATGAAATTATATACATCCAAAGATTTATGCGTTTTTCAAACCAGTTTTTTGCTAAAGTCAGTAATGTTCCTGAAACTCCAAAACCAAATAAAGCAATACTTATTACCATATATCCATAATTTGACCATAACGCTATACTAAAATAACGTATTACAGCAATCTCTAAAGCTAATGTTGACATCGCTATAAAGAATATTCCGCCAAAATATTTTTTCACTTTAATAACCCTTTAATAATATTTCTATAGTATAAAAAATGTGCTTTCCTCAATTTAAGAAAAGCACACTTAATTTTAATTATATAATATAATAAAATATTCTTATTTTACAAATCCTGCTAAAATTATCTTCCACGTGACCTGCGGAACTTTTGTAAAGCACGGCCGGTCATTGGAACGAAATGGTCAGCAAAATAAGCACGGGTTTTAATTCTTCCCATCCTGTCTTTCTTTAAAACAATCATTCTCTGCTTACCATAAGGATTTCCAACAGGAATTATCATGGTGCCGCCACGCGCAAGCTGGCGTACTAATGCAGGCGGAATGTGATTTGTACCGCAAGTAACGAGTATTTTATTAAACGGAGCGTATTTCTTCCATCCAAAATAACCATCCGCGACTTTAGTTGTTATTTTACTTGAATATCCGCGTTTCGCGTGCACTTTTTTTGCATCCAAACCAAGAGGCCTTACAATCTCAATTGAATAAACCTTGCTGCCGAAATATGATAAAATAGCGCTTTGAAAACCGGAGCCAGTTCCAATCTCAAGGATTTTGTCCGTTGGCTGGGGATTAGACATATATGTCATCCATGCAACCATTCTGGTTCCGGAAATTGTCTGTCCGTAACCGATAGCTAACGGACGGGTGCTGTATGCAGCGCGTTTTGAAGGCCATCTGCCTGTTTCCCGGTTTTGTACAAAGTATTCTCTTTTTACACTCCAGAACGCTTTTGTAATTCTATTCGGGATATTCCATCTTTTCATGTGCCGCACAATATGTGCAATGGCTCTTTTTCTATCTCTTTCTGAAAAAGAAAAGCCAATTACTGAAATTAAAAATATAGCTGAAAAAATGATTAATTTTCTTTTCATTTAAATAATCTCCTTAAAATTAATTATTTCGTTTTTGTTTAAATTTTTGCAATGCTGTCCCTGTCATCGGAACAAACCTTACATGCATGAGTTTCCTCGTTCTCACTCTTCCGTTTTTATCCTTACGCAGTTCAATCAGCTTTTGAATACCATAAGGATGGCCAACAGGAACAAGCATAATTCCACCGCGTTTCAATTGCCTTATTAATGCAGGCGGAATATGATTTGTTGCACAAGTAACGAGTATTTTATCAAAGGGAGCAAACTCTCTCCAACCATAATAACCGTCGGCAATTTTCGTTTTTATATTAGTATATCCGTAACGTTTATATATTCTCGTTGTACTAATACCGAGTTTCTCAACAATTTCAATAGAATAAACTTTTTTACAAATTTTAGATAATAAAGCGCTTTGATATCCGGAGCCGGTTCCAATTTCTAAGATTTTATCGCTGCTTTTTGGGTTTGCTAATTTAGTCATTATAGCCACCATATTCGGGCTTGAAATTGTCTGTCCGTAACCGATAGCCAAAGGGGTTTCAGCATAAGCTTTTACAGCATTTCTGCGTGCTGCATACATTGAATTTCTATGCCATGCAAATCTTTCCCGTTTCACTAACATTAACGCGTTTTTAACTTCAGGTTGAAGGTTAAACCTTCTCATACGGATAAACATAAGGCGTTTTGAACCCTTTAAATAACTACGTTTAGAAATTATATAATTGTGCATTGACTTGATTTTGTTATCCGTATGATTAATAAATCTTTGATTGTAACCGGCATTCATATTAGCGCCGGAAACTATAAATATATTTAATACAATAAAAGCAAAACTTAAGAAACGCTTTATCATCTATATCTCCGTATTACCCTATTTAGCCAAATATAAAAAAAAAATGATAAAAAACACAGATATTTTTATAATATTTACGTTCTTATCAAAAAAGAATAACTGAATTTTATAGGTGTTTTATTAAAACAGATTTTGATTATATTAAACAATTTTAAAATTTTAATTCATAGATGAAGGTTTCGCTGGATTTTTCTGAAAATCTTTTTAACAGTTTTGATTCAAAACTCGCTATATGTTTGAAACCAATATTTTCATAAAATCCATAATTACAATCAGCATCAGTTTCTAAAACAAGTCTTTTTACGCCATATTGTTTACATGTTTGAATAAATTCATTGATTAGTTTTTTTCCGTAACCTTTACCTTGAGAATCAGGATGAACTGCAAATAAATTAACTTCGCTGGATTTTTTTGATTCAACTTTCTTTCTCTTTTTTTCATGAGAAATTATTCCCTTTAACAGATTATATTTTTCTCCAAATGAAACACCCTTTATTGTAAAAAGTTGTTTAATTAATTTCAGAAAACCTAATATTCCACTATAAGAGTTTTTATAACACTTTTGTTTTTTGATTTTACCGAATATTAAACCTACAATTGTGTTATTGTCTTCTATAACTTTCAAAAAATTGCTATTAGCGGCAGACATGCCAACGAATAAATTTTGAACAAACACTGCTAATCCTGCCGGAGAAAAGTGTTTATCCAATCCCCATACTTTATTCACAAGAGCGGTACACAAATTAAAATCATTTTCCTGAAAATCTCTAATCATATAAAATCCAAAAATATACTGGTTATAAAGATATTATCATGCAAGTAAATAAAAAAGTATTTCTAATATTTATTAAATTTATAAATATAAAAATAATCGAAAATGCATTATTATTTTGTAATAAACAACATAAGGATATCATTATGCAGGCAGAGAAAATAAACTTGAATTTAAAGAAAACCATAGATTACTCATATGACGTATTTGTAAGCCCGGGATTGTTAAATCAAATCCCTGAAAAATTTGAAAAAATGGGACTTAAAAAAGAAAAATTCGTAATCATTACAGACAGCAACGTAAAAGATTTATACGCAATGCCGCTTTATAAAAATCTCAATACAAATGGTTTCACCGGAAATTTGTTTTCATTCAAAGCAGGGGAAAAATATAAAACCCGGAAAACAAAACAGAAACTTGAAAACTTCCTGCTTGAAAAGCAATTCGGGAGGGACACTTATATCATTGCAGTGGGCGGCGGTGTTTGCGGAGACATTGCAGGGTTTTTAGCAGCAACGTATATGCGCGGCATTCCTTTTATTCAAGTTCCCACCACAATTTTAGCAATGGTTGACTCTTCTGTAGGGGGTAAAACCGGTGTCGATACTAAAGCTGGAAAAAACTTAATCGGGGCTTTTCATCAGCCAAAAGCAGTTATTATAGACCCTGAAACGTTAAAAACTCTTGAGTATGCAGAAAGACTAAACGGTATTGCTGAGATGATTAAACACGCTTGTATTAGAAGTAAAGAACTTTTTGAAGACTTAATTAAATACAAAGATGAAATTATTAATGTAAACAGCGCTGTACTTTCAGGGATAATCGCAAAAAATGTTGAAATTAAAGCACGTGTTGTTGAACAGGATGAAAAAGAAAGCAACCTGCGCATGATATTAAACTACGGCCACACAACCGGACATGCAATCGAACTTTTATCAAACTATAAAATGGGGCACGGCGAATGCGTTGCTATTGGCATGGTTGTCTCATGTGAGATATCCGTTTTACTCGGTTTAATGAAAAGGGACACTGCAGATACAATAATAAACACGATTTCTGATTTCGGATTGCCGGTGAACGTACCGTCTAATGTTTCTATTCAGGATTTTTTAAACGCAATCAAACTCGATAAAAAAAGCAGAGACAAAAAAGCAAAGTTTATTTTAATTAATGATATTGGTGATTTATACAGTGAAAACGGTAATTATGGAATTGAAGTGGATGAAGAAATATTAATTAAAGCTGTAAACGCGAGGCGGAATTAATTATCCGGAAACACAATGATTTTTTAATAATACAACGAGTTTTTCAATAAACTCATCCGCCAGAGCATAGTGAATTTCGTTTGCGTTTCTCGTTCCTTTTATAATGCCCTGACTCTTTAAAACGTGTAAATGCTGGGAAACAGTTGCCTGAGGAAGGCCTAAACATTCCCACATATTTTTCACGTTGCAGCTGCCGTCATATAATCCTGTAACAATTTTTAATCTAATAGGATGGCCTAATACTTTAAGTTTTTGAGCATACTGCTCACAATCGATTATCTGAAACTTGTTATCCCGCATCTCAACCTCATAAATATTTTTTTATATATATTCATATATATTAATATACAATTTAAAAAAAATCAATCAAAAAGTTTTAAACCTTGGTATGGCAAATTAATTGTTGCTGAAAACAGTGTAATTATATTGAAAGCAGATATTTATGGCGTATTATCCTCGAGGCGAAAAAAATGTTATTCGACACTTAATTTTATATTTTTATTTATTATTGGTCTATATTTACTTTATTCACTAATGATTTAGGATATAAAATTATCCCCCGGCATAATAAAGAGTCCTTCCTTTTAGATATTAAATTATTGTTCTATTTTTCTTTGTTATTATATTTTATTCGCATATTTATTATGATGAGATTTTAATTTTATCTAAACAACACGGGATATTGATTATGAAACAAAAAGCGTTAGAATACTTTACAACCGGATATAATTGTGCCGAAGCTTTATTAAAATCCTCTAAAATTCATTTAACTAACTACAATGATGAAATAAGAAAAACAGCGTCTTTTTTTGGAAGCGGAATGTATATAGGAGAATGTTGCGGCGTTGTTACAGGAGCTCTAATGGCTTTAGGGTTAAAATACGCTCCAGATAACCCATCCGACCGTTTAGCTTTTAAAAAGCTATATAAAAAATCTAAACAATTTCAAAACGAATTTAGAAACATGTTTAATTCATTAAATTGTAGAGAATTAAAAAAAATACACGGTAACAATTGCTCTACTCTAGTTAAAAAAGGAGCAGAAATTTTGGAAAGAATTATTAGTTCGAATGATTGATTACTCAATAAAATTAATATTTCTACTTTCCAAGCCAAT
>CALGPD010000245.1 GCA_937960625.1 uncultured Spirochaetia bacterium
CGTTGTGGCTCTATTAAAAGATATACCTGCAAACAAATTAACCCGTGGTCAGGTTGGAACTATTGTTGAAATTCTTGATAATAACTATTTTGAGGTAGAATTTTGTAATACACAAGGTGAAACTGTTTTGCAGCTACCTTTAAATAGAAAAGATTTATTACACCTTCATTATGAACCGGAATTAGTTTAGGCATAATTACTAAAAATACAACAACGGCTCTACTCTCCCCTAACCACCCATGCAATTTAGCCCATCGAAGGCGTTTTTCTTTCTTCTGGCTGATTTCTGCAAATATACGCTGGTTGTTTCGATATTAGAATGACGCAAATGGTCACGGGTAGCGGGAATATCGTTTCGCAAGCAAAAAATTTCAACTCTGTGATAATTATTTGAAATAACGGTTTGATTAATAAAAAATTTATGTCCTAAAGATTAAAATTATGATAATATAAATTATAATGGAGAAATTTAAGTACCTTTATTATTGAACCGGATGATGCGGTTGACAATATTTCAGAAAAATTAAATAAAAGCGGTACATCTGAGATAGATTCTCTACATTTGGCTTGTGCAATATACCATACTTGCGATTACTTTATTACAACGGATAAAGGTATTTTAAATAAAAATCATATAATAAATGAAATAGCCATAGTTAATCCGATTGAATTCGTTGATATATATTTGGAGGATAAAAATGATAACTGATAGTCAAATTCTAATAAAAGGTATGGAATCTTTGGTTAAAGCTCTTGGTATAGTTGAATGTGAAAAATTTATCTCTTTAATTCTTAGGGAATCTTCTGATTACACAAAATGGAGAAAAGACCTATTTAAAGGTATGAGCTTAAACGAATTAAATAAAGAAGCTAAAGCTTTTTGGGAAAAAGAAAAATAAAATAGTAATATATTTATTTTTAAAATGTTTTAATGAATTATAGTTCTCTTTCAACAGCTCCTCCAATAACCCATGCAATTTAACCCCTCGAAGGCGTTTTTCTTCCTGCCTGTTACTTTTTGCAAATATACGTTGGTTGTTCCGATATTATAACCAGATATAGCGGGAATCTCGTTGTTGGCTGCATCTTAAGCAAGACAAGCAGATAAAGCTCTAAAAGCATGAGCTGGAAATATTGATATAAATTGACTATTTCTTCATTCTACTCTCATTTTACCTCATGAACTAAAAAAAAAATTGACTAAAAGTTAAATAAGAGCTATTATTTAGTTGCGTGCGCAACTAAATGGAGTATATTATGAATACAAAAAACGGGATATTTTTAACACTACGGAATATTGTTAAGCAAATGAAAATCATGCTGGACAACGAACTATCGGGGTTCCGGTTGAATCATTCCTGTATGATGCCCTTAGTTATTCTATATAATAATGACGGGATTAACCAGGAAAAGCTCGCAAGTTTACTCGGTGTTAATAAAAGCAATACAAGCAGGGCATTGAACCAATTAGAAAAACACGGATATATCAAAAAAATTAAAAGTATAGACGATAAACGAGCTTATGAAATTTTTCTTACAAATGAAGCAAAAGAAATTGAAAATAATATTATTCAAATAAAAGAGAATATTGAAAACGCTTTAACATATTGCTTAAGCCCAAAAGAAAATTCTCAATTATTACAATTGTTATCAAAGCTGAACACATTTTTCACACAAGAACATTACTTAAAAGTTAAAAACAAAACCTGTCATATAATGAATAACCAAACACAAAGCAATAAAAATCATTCCGGGCCAACGAGTTTTAATATGCAAGATCATTCTATTATTTTTGAACAGCTTAATCTACTCAAAGGAATGACTTTTTTAGATTTTGGCTGCGGATTAGGTGACTATACTCTGCACGCTTCTAAAATCTTAAAAGATAACGGAATTATAATTGCCGCGGATAAATCAAGAG
Source organism: uncultured Spirochaetia bacterium (assembly GCA_937960625.1). Classification (GTDB taxonomy): domain Bacteria; phylum Spirochaetota; class CALGPD01; order CALGPD01; family CALGPD01; genus CALGPD01. Next base: position 1,922 of record CALGPD010000245.1, read on the forward strand.
CATTATTGAATAGATTAAAAGACATAATAAAAGAAAAAAAGATTCAGAATATTGATACAATACAATGTGATATCAATTCAAAATTTCCGATTTACAGCAACAGTGTTAATGTTTGTTTAATTTCAACAGTTCTGCATTGTATAGATATGGAAACATTTGGAAAATATATTTTTGAAGAAGTAAAAAGAGTTTTAACCGGGGATGGCATACTTGTTATTATTGACTGCAATGTTGATGATTTGACAAAAGGCCCGCCCATAGAAATGCGAATTCCGCCTGAAACAATGGAAGAATACGCGAAACAAGCCGGTTTTATTAAAACAGCCTTTATCAATATGGGGTTTAACTATTTAATCAAATTTTCAGTAAAAGAATAACTATATTTTCTAATAAATTATGTCATTCAATTATCAGGGCTCGTAGGATAATATTTTTTTCCGTTTTCAGAATATTCGTTATTCTTAATTACTATTTTTCCAATATTGTGTTTTTCAATATCGTTCTTTCCGTTGTCTTTAAAAATGCAATATGAAATATTGCCTTTCTTCACTTTCATTAACTTTAAACCTGCCTGCCGGTTTTTATAAATACGGCAATGCTGCATTACAAACACACCTACTTTTTGTGCCAATACACCAATTTTTGAATTATAGATTTTACACCTTGTAAAAACAACGTAGTCATTATTATTCGCGCTAAGGCCGATTTCACTATACCCGTTTAGTTTACAACTGTCAAAAGAAACAACGTAATTTTTTTCAGCATGGATTAAAGGTGCTTGCCTGTAACCATTACTGTTAGAACGCTTAATATTCAAATTAAAAAACTGCACGGAATAAGAATCCTTAATTTTAAACACGGGCTTGTTTTTTTCTAAAATAAGTATGCGCGTTTTTTTTCTGCCATGTATATGAAGCCTGTGTCTGTTTTTAATAATTATGCTTTTTTCAATAATGTAAGTTTTGTTCTCAAGAAAGATTTTGAGGCAGGAATACGGCGCGTTTATTGCCTGCTGTATTGTTTTATACTCACCGTTTTTTGAAACATTAATCTTTTTAAATGCAATCGCGATAGTTCTTGTATAAGATAAAGACGACAACGAAATAATAAAAATAATTAATAGTTTTATCCTCATAATATTACCTTAAAATAGCAAATGAAATATTTACGTTAGATATAATAACACTAAAACTATTTTTTGAGTATTTTTAAAACCTTAAATCCTTAATTTTTTCTTACAATAAACTTAATATTTATGTAAATCAACATGCTTGTTTATTACAATGCTTTCTATTATATTTTAAATATGGATAATGACGAAATCGGAAATCCAAACAACTACATAAATACTTTTCAAAATAAAAAATCTTCCTTGTGATATTTTTATAATTTATTCCACTTATACGTAAAATGATTAAAACGTAAATACAGGTGAATAAAGCCTTATCTACTTTTATTAAAAGTGGCATATTTTTTACGCCAATCAATATTACTATAATGCAATTTTATATGAATATAAAAGGAGAAAAAATTGAATAATAAAGTCAGGTTTAGAAAACCGGTTAAACAAGACGCAAAATACATCTACGAACTTATTAAAAATTCACCGCCTTTAGACTTAAATTCCGTGTATTATTATTTAATTTTTTGCACACATTTTGCTGAAACCGGTATTGTTGCTGAAATTGAAAACCAAATAACGGGTTTTATCTCAGGGTATTTAAAACCGGACAACCATGATACTTTATTCATCTGGCAGGTTGTTGTATCAAAAAAAGCCAGGGGTAATAAAATAGGCGGAAATATGCTTTCAGAGTTATTAAACCGGAAAGCATTATCTAATATAAATTACGTTGAAACAACGGTCACACCTTCAAATAAATCTTCTAAAGCTATGTTTCAAGCATTTGCAAAAAACGTTAACGCAGATATTAAAGAAGAAATATTATTTGAAAAAACATCTTTTGGGAATGGAGACCATGAAGATGAAGTGCTATTACGCATTGGGCCGTTTAATATAAATTAAAACAAAGAGGTATATCTATGGATATTTTTAAAAGAATGGAATCCGAAGTGCGTAGTTATATACGTTCATTTCCGACCATTTTTAAAAAAGCAAAGGGCTCGTATATTTACGATGAAGGCGGAAAGGAATTTATTGATTTCTTTGCCGGCGCCGGAACTCTTAATTACGGACACAATAACCCTAAAATTTCAAATGCTTTGATTAAGTATTTACAGGAAGACGGAATAGTGCACAGTCTTGATAAAGCAACGAAAGCAAAACAGAAATTCTTCGAGACGCTTGATACAACAATTTTCAGGCCACGGGGAATGAATTACAAAGTTCAATTTCCGGGCCCAACCGGAACCAATGCAGCTGAAACCGCATTAAAACTAGCAAGAATGGTTAAAGGCCGTTCTAATATAATTTCCTTCACAAACGGATATCACGGTTTAACCATGGGCGCGTTAGCTGTAACGGGTAATTCTTTTTACCGTGATGAAGCATTTATGACAAGAAGCAATGTTTCTTTTCTTCCTTTTGACGGCTATTACGGCGATGAAATCGATACTATACCCTTGATTAGAAAACACCTTGAAGACCCGTCAAGCGGTGTTGATAAACCAGCGGCTATGATTCTTGAAACTATTCAGGCGGAAGGCGGTGTTAATGTATCAAGATATGAATGGCTAAGAGAGTTGGAAAAGCTCTGTCACGAGTTTGATATATTAATGATAATTGATGATATACAAGTCGGTAACGGAAGAACTGGAACTTTCTTTAGTTTTGAACGCGCTGGAATTAGCCCTGACATTATTTTATTATCAAAATCAATAGGCGGCGGTTTGCCTCTTTCATTGGTATTAATAAAACCTGAACTCGACCAGTGGAAACCCGGAGAACATACCGGTACATTTAGAGGAAATAATTTAGCCTTTATTGCGGCAACGCAAGCATTAAGTTACTGGGAAGATAATGAGATAACAAATATTGTGGACAGGAATTCAAACATCATTCAAGACAAACTCATTGAACTTAGGGATAAATACGATACTCTTAACGCCAAAATTAGAGGCCGGGGTATGATTTATGGGCTTGAAATACCATGGGAAAATTTCTGTTCTGAAGTTTCTACCGAGGCATTCAACAACGGAGTAATAATCGAACTCGCGGGCGCAAAAGACAACGTATTAAAATTTCTGCCTTCTCTGCTAATAGAAGAAGATATTCTAAAAAAAGGCCTTGAAATTATTGATAAAAGCATTGAAACGGTAATTCATAACCGTGAAGCATTCTATAAAAACAAAATGATATAATTAGGAAAAACCATGATAGTAAGAAATCTTGACGAAATTATTAACTCGGAACGGGAAGTAAAAGCGGAAAACGGTAACTGGGTATCCAGAAGGTTTTTATTAAAAAAAGATAAAATGGGATTCTCTTTCCATGAAACTATTATTTATGCAAATACAGAAACGCATATCTGGTATAAAAACCATCTCGAAGCTGTTTACTGCGTGGGCGGTAGAGGAGAGATTGAAACTGTTTCTGACGGCAAAATCTATCCTATTAAAGACGGAACAATGTACGCGCTAAACCAAAACGATGAGCATTACTTGCGCGCTTTTGATGATATGCGCATGATTTGCGTTTTTAATCCCGCGCTATCGGGAAAAGAAACTCATCTACCTGACGGCTCATATCCCATTATTTCCGAAGATTAATTTCAAACAACGAATAAAATTCAGGGCAGGCTCTTTCTAAGCTTTGCCCTTTTTATTTTTGAAAAAAATTTTTCACGTTGTTTATAATATAAAAAATTTCCTCATCCCTAAGCTTGGGATAAAAAGGCAGGGTAACAGTGCAATCACCAACGTGTTCCGCAAGAGAGAAGTCTCCTCTTTTATAACCAAAAGTTTCTTTATAATAAGTCATTAAATGAATTGGGTTAAAATTTACACTTACTCCTATTTCTTTACTTTGCAGATATTCAAGTAATTCATCCCGCTTTTCCACCGGAACTAAAAAAGTGAATATATGATAAGCGTGTTTTACACCGGGCAAAGTTTTCATCAATTCAATTTCCCTCACTCCGGACAGTTCTCTGGTGTATGTATCAAAAAGCCGCTGCCTGTCCTGCCTCATAGTATCAAGACGTTTTAGCTGGTCAACGAGTAAAGCCGCGTGAATATTATCCATGTTATATTTCCAGCCGACTAAGCTCACATCGTAATGCTTATACTTTTTAGTATACCTGTCCGCCGCGGTTTTATCCATTCCATGCAGTCTGAGCTTTTTAAGTAAATCAGCCTTTTCCTTCGAATGAACGGAAATCGCTCCGCCCTCGCCGCTTGTCAAATTTTTCGTTGCGTAAAAACTAAAACACGCCGCGTCTCCCAGCTCACCGACCCGCACACCGTCACGCATGCCTTCAACACAATGCGCGGCGTCTTCAATTACAACCAAACCGTGTTTATCCGCAAGGCCGCGAATTTTTTTCATGTCACACATCTGGCCGTATAAATGTACAACGAGTATGGCTTTTGTTTTATCTGTTATTTTTTCTTCAATTAAATCAGCGTTAATATTTCCCGTTGTTTTTTCGACATCCACAAACACAGGCAAAGCGCCGGCATGGAGAATACTATTTGATGAAGCGCAAAAACTCATAGGCGTTGTAATTACCTCATCACCCGGCCCTATTCCAAACGCGAGCAGGGATAGATGCAGAGCCGCTGTGCAGCTCGTTACCCCTACTACATGAGGAACGTTTAAGTATTGGGCAAAGTCATTCTCAAACCGGTTAACGTAATCCCCGGTTGTTAAAAACAAAGAACGTAAAACATCATTTACGTTTTGTATATCCTGATCATCCACGTTGTGTTTATAAAATTCTATTTTAATGGCCGTCTCCAATTAATTCACTTTTTATGATTAAATCAACTTTTAATATTAACGTACTTTAAACCCGTTTTGATTATACAATTTTTTAAAACTTTATTTATGGGGAATAAACACAGTTAAAAACAAAACTTTAAGTAAACTTTATTTCAAACAGGATGATGCAAATCCGATTTAAAGCAAAAGTTAAAACTTTAAGTAAAAGTTTTTTATTAACCATGAAGGACAGGGAGGACTTTAAGGGATTTAGAAATAATTTAAACTAAAACATCGAAACAAAACTTTACTTATTAATCCAACATTTTAAATTAAAGTTTTAACAACGCTTTAAAGTTCTCCGTCGACTCCGTGCCTCCCGTGGTAAATATAAAAGCAAACTGACATACGGTATTATCCATACTACTTGACAATGCGGTGTTTGTGAACTAAAATTCAATTAATAAAAACAATGGTTGAAAATTTAACACGTTTTAAGCCGATAATTATTATGAGGATTTTATGCGGATAGGAAATAATTCTATAATTCTAGCCAAACTCGCGGACAATTACGCTTTAGTAATGAAGGAAAAACACGTTCACGGTTTAAGTGACAACGAACAAAAAGCCGTTAACGAATTAAAATCACGGGACAAAGAAGTGCGCCTTCATGAAGCGGAACATATGCGCAACCCCGAGCTTATCTCTGTGGGCGGGCCGAAATTTACTTACGCGATAGGCCCTGACGGTAAAGCTTATGCCATTGGCGGAAACGTTACATTAACAACGGGTAAACCTAAATCTCCGGAAGATGCTATGCAGAAAGCAATGGCTTTAAAAAACTCGTCAATGGGTGTTGGTGAACCTTCAAGTAAAGACATTGGAGCGTCTATTTCAGCCGGCGCAATGTTTCAGGAAGCTTTTATAAAAAGCCGGGGAATAACCGATATATCAGAAATCAAACCTAATAATACGGATATACGATTTAAAAATTACAACGAACAGAAAAACCTTTTATCAAAACCCGCGGGCTCATCTTCTACGGGCATTAACCTGCTGGTATAAAAAATCATTAAACTTTCTCTTTTTAATTCTTTTTAGTTTAAAAAAACGATACGGGTCGTATGGATACTTATAAAAAGGCAGCCTGAAATAGACTGTATACTTTTTTGCTTCCATTTTACCCACACCTTCAACTGCAAGATTAAAAGCGTGAGGTATAAGGTGGTACTTGAAGTTATGTAGTGTAAACGTGAAGGTAAAGAACACCAACACTAAATACACAGGAATATGACTAAACTTAAGAAACAACGGTTTCAGTTTTTCTCCCAATATATGCGCGTACATTATGAATAAGATAATCATAAGCTTGCAAGGAATTAACCAGAACTCAAAATAGAATGGTTCCCAATATATTGATAAAACCGTAAACATAATGAAACTTAAAAACACAGCAACGAAAACATATTTATAACGTTTGAAAGCAGATACGGAAAATAATAATATAAAAGCTATAAAAATTAATAAAAATAACGCAAGAGAGTTATGGCCAACGTGTTTTAAAGAATACGGTTTCTTCAAATTATAAATAAACTTTTTTCCCTTTTTGTATTTAACCAAGTTTTTCCGGGATAAAAAAGCATCGGTTAAACCGTGAAAAATATAACGTGGATTAAACTGCTTTATACCCTGCCCCCATTCTTTTGACTGAAAAGACTGATACGCAAAAATCCACTGTTGAAAAGTTAAATACTGCCATATACTCGCTTTTTTTGCCCTATGATTTTTTTTAAGAGGCAGTTTATAATATACAGCTCCCACCCAAAAATACGCTCCTGCTGTTAAAATCGCGGTTATAACGGAAATAATCAAAAAGGATTTTATCCGTTCTTTTATTGATTTTGAAAACAAACTTGCGGATTTTTCTTTAGTTTTTATTTCAAAACTCTTCTTAAACAGTTTGATTTTGAAAATAAAATCCGGGATGAAAAAAGTTGATAAGACAGCAATAACGAAAATCATATAATATTGATGAAACATTATTCCAATAAAAAACGAAATGCCTAAAAACAACGAAGTTAAATAAAGTTTTAGTTTGTGTTTTTTCGTTGTTAATTCATAAAACAATAAAAGGCTCACACTTAACCATGCAAGGGGAAAAATACCGGTATCCACTTTGGCCGCATTATACAAATAACCGTGGGAAAAGCCGGCGAGAATAATTCCAAGTATTGCTAAAAAATAATTACCCGTTAATTTTAATAATAATAAGGTTAGAGCGAATATACCCGTTGCCGCTATTAATAACGACCTTAGCCTTAAATTGAACACGATGTTAGTAAAACCGTATTTGCCCATATGCTTTTTTATTAATTCGTGAAACTTAACCGAAGTTATTTCAAAGTGAAGGTGGTGGGGATTAAAAAAAGGCCTTTTGGTATGCATAATCCAGCGCGCGTTGTTGATATATACAACGCAGTCC